>JBDSPC010000290.1:0-14707 GCA_039914485.1 Nocardioides sp. | reverse complement strand
CCGCCACCGCCGTACTCCTCGGCATAGGGCAGGCCCAGGATCCCGGCGTCGCCGAGCATCCGGAAGACGTCGCGGGGGAAGGTCTCCGTCGCCTCGGCCTCGGCCGATCTGGGCGCCAGCTCCTTGGCGGCGATCTCGCGGACGAGCTTGAGCAGCTCGACGGATTCCTCGGTCGGCAGGGCGCGCGCAGCGGTCATGGCTGGCACATTACCGCCGGCCCGGAGTAGTCCGTCCGGGCCATCTCTTCTGGTTCGCACACGCGGGTGCGGGCTAGGACATTAGGTTCGCCGCCATGGGCGAACGATGGCTGCCGTACGCCGCGGCGGCCCTGGCAACGGGTGCATGCGCGCTGGTCATGGGCGCCCTCACGCTGCCGTCCTCACCCAATGGTTCCGAGCTCATCGACACCCTGAGGGCGTCGCCCGACCGCTGGCTGCTGGCGTCGGCCGCCTTCATGTATGCCGCTTTTGCTCTCACCCTCGGCATTCCGACGTTTCTGCACGAGGTCAAGACGCGCGGGCGCGCGACGGCTCAGGTCGGCGCCGTCATCTTCGCCTTCGGGGCGATCGGGACCGCGGGGTACGCCGCGATGCTGATCCTGTTCCGTGCGCTCGTCACCCACGCGGTCGTCGGTGAGCAGGAGATCGAGTCGCTCTCCCGCGACCCCGGCCTGCTCGTCTACATGGGTGCATTCGTGCTGGCCTTCACGGTGGGCCTCGTCATCCTCGGCGTGGCGCTGCTGATGGCCGGGACGGTCGCGCGCTGGATCCCGGTGCTGATGATCGCCTATGCGATCAGCGTGCCGTTCGCGCGTCTGATCCCCGACGGGTGGCAGGGCCTGCACACGCTGATCCTCGGCGTCGCCCTGATCGGCGTCGCCGTGAGCGCCAACGAGTCCTGGTCGGGCGTGTCCCGGCGCCGGCAGCGCTGAGCGGGTCTGATCGCGAGCAGCACCACATAGGGTGCCTGCCGTGAAGGCGAAAGCAGCGCTGCTCCTGGGCGCTGCGGCCCTGGCAGCCCTGCTGCTCGGACCGTTCGGCTGGCAGCTCAACCGGCTCACCGTCCGGTTGTACGTGTTCTTCCGCGAGGACTTGCCGATCGCGCCGGACTGGGCGCTGCCGGAGCACTACGGCATGCTGCTGAACGTCCTGCTCTTCGTCCCGGTCGGCGCGACCCTCGCGCTCCGGACCAGCTGGTCCTGGTGGCGGATCGCACTGGTCGCGGCACTCGGCTCGGCCGTCGTCGAGCTCGCACAGGCCACCATCGTGGACCGGGACTCGTCCGTCACGGACGTCATCACCAACTGCCTCGGGGCGCTTCTCGGCGCCACGGTCGTCATCGCCGTACGCCGCCGGCGGGCTCGACGCTGACGACGCCGGCCTCTGCCAGGTCGGCCAGCAGACGCTCGACGTCGGCACGGACGTTTTCGGTGCTGACGTCGGCGAGCTCACCGACGCGCTGCGCGATCTCGGGCACCGTGCCCCCGTCGCGGATCGAGACCCAGACCAGGCAGGCGGAGCCGCTCAGGGCGAGGGCGGGGCCGTCGGGCAGGCGCGTGAGGTAGGCCGTCGGCTCGGTGCCGTGGTCGAGCTCCTCCCGGCTGACCCAGGCGACGTCGGCAGCGATGCGGTAGGCGGTCATCGCAGACGGCTCCGCAGATCGTCGGTGGCGCGCCGGAGTCGCTCGCGCTGCCTGCGGCGCACGTCCCCACGCGTCGGCTCTCGACCCAGCTCGAGGCGCAGGTGATCCCGGTTGACCCGCGCCAGGTCCAGGGCCAGCCGCAGGCGCGCGCGGGTGCCTCGGGTGGCGGACAGTCGCGCTCGCCATTCGGAGATCCGGTCGCCGTTGCCCTCGGAGAAGTGCAGCCACAGCTGGTGGTCGGGATCGTCGGTGTGCAGGTGGAGCTCACCCAGGGCGCCGGCCAGGGCGACCTGCGCATCGAGCTCGGCGGCCAGCGCTCGGACGGCCGCCTTCTCGTCGTCGGTGGCCCGGTCCCACGCCCAGTCCTTGTCCGAGGTGCCGGGGGAGCGGGCGGCATGGAGGAGGAGGACGAGCCGTTGGCCGGTCCGGTCGGGGACGGGGCACTCGACGTGGGCAATGGCCTTGGTCGAACGGGGAGCGGCGAGCGTGTCGAAGACCGTCTCGGCGGGGATACGGGCGCCGGGCCAGGCGACGTGCACGTCCACCCAGCCCCAGTTGTCATGCCACCAGTTGGCGGCGTGGGCAAAGGGCGATCCGGTGGCGAAGTCGGTCCGCCGCTCCCAGCCGTGAGCTTCGAGGACGTGGATCAGCCTGGCGAGATGACTGGGGCGGACCAGCACGTCGACGTCGGACGACGTTCGCAGCGGGTCGCGCAACCCGTCGGAGACCGCCGGGCCCTTGAGATGAAGGAGCTCCACGCCCGCCGTGCCGGCGAGGTGCTGCACGACGGCGTGCGCCAGGTGGACGCGAGCAGCGGTCGGCATACCGACCTCCCCCGGCGCTCCTCCCATGTTTGGCGACATGGCCTCATGGTGTCATCCGACGACCTAGACTCCGCGCATGACGTTCGGGGACGTGGTGCGGCTCGGACGTGCCTATCGGTGGATGCTGGCCGGCTGCACGGTCCTCGGCATCCTGATCATGGTTGCCCTCACGACGCGCGAGCCGGTGCTGTACGACGCAACCTCGACGGGCGTGGTCAAGGTCGGTGCGGCCACCAACGCCGGTGAGGAGATGGGCAACCTCTCGCTGGCGCGCGAGAAGGCCGAGCTCTACATCGCGCTGGTGCCGACGACCCCGGTGGCCGAGCGCGTGATCGACGAGCTCGACCTCGACCTGCCACCGTCAGCGATCGCTTCCCGCTTCTCCGCGTCGGTCGACGCGAGCGGCATCCTGCTGCGCATCCGCGCCGTCGGCACCACGCCCGAGGAGGCGCGCGACCTCGCGATGGCGGTTGTGCAGGCCGTCGCGGACGAGGCCGACGAGATCGAGAACACCGGCCGAGCGCCCGGGACACCCAGGGTGGACCTCGTCAACATCGTGCCGCTCGAGCAGGCCCAGCTGCCTGGCGCTCCGTTCACGCCCGACTACCTCATGGCCGCCCTCAAGGGTGCCGGCGGCGGCTTCGCCCTGGCCGCCGGGCTGATCCTCCTGCGCCGAGCGGTCGACCGCAGGATCCGCTCGATCAGTGACGTGGAGGAAGCCACCGGCGGCTCGGTCGTGGGCGTGATCCCCAAGGCGGCGGTGCTGGCCGTGGAGACCCGTGGCGTCCGTGGCGAGCTGGGTGTGGCCGCCGAGGCCTTCCGGCAGCTGCGCACCAACCTGCGCTTCGTCGACGTGGACAAACCACCGCGGCGCATCGTCGTCACGAGTGCCATGGCCGGTGAGGGCAAGTCCACCGTTGCCGCCAACCTGGCTCGCCTCGTGGCCCAGGCGGGTGACACGGTCGTGCTCGTGGATGCCGACCTGCGTCGCCCCATGGTTGCCTCGACCTTCGGCATCGACGGGCACATCGGCCTGACCCAGGTCGTGGCCGGCGATGTGGACGTCGACGTGGCCCTGGTCGAGTCGGGCATCCCCAACCTCCTGCTCCTCCCCGCTGGCCGCATCCCGCCCAATCCGAGCGAGCTGCTGGGCTCGGACCGCATGCGCCAAGTGATCGACTTGCTCGCGCGCGATCACCTCGTGCTGCTGGACGCTCCGCCGCTGCTCCCCGTGACCGATGCCGGCCTGCTGACCGCCGTCTGCGACGGTGCCTTGCTCGTGCAGGCGGCCGGCAAGACGCAGATCGAGCACAGCCAGCACTGCCGCCGGATCCTGGACCAGGTCGGTGGACGGCTGCTCGGCGTCGTGCTCAACAAGGCGCCGCAGCGCGGCGCCGGGGCGTTGACCTCCGGCTACGGCTACGCGAGCGAGGGCTATGCCTCGACGTCGCCCGACACCTCGGTCGATTCGGCTGCCAAGGGACGTCGTCGTGCCGCGAAGGTGAAGTAGCCGGTCTGTCAGTAGGCGCCGCGCGAGGCCAGCACGGCCCACACGGTGCGGAACAGGATGGCCAGGTCCTGCGTCATCGACCAGTTGTCCACGTAGTAGAGGTCGAGCCGCACGGTGTCCTCCCACGAGAGGTCCGAGCGGCCGGAGACCTGCCACAGGCCGGTCATGCCGGGCAGCACGTGCAGCCGGCGCAGCATGTCGTCCTCGTAGAGCGCGACCTCGTCGGGCAGCGGGGGGCGCGGTCCGACCAGGCTCATCTCGCCGCGCAGCACGTTCCACAGTTGGGGAAGCTCGTCGAGCGACAGCCGTCGGATGAGTCGTCCTGGCCGGGTGATCCGCGGGTCGTCCCTGAGCTTGAACAACACCTGCGACTCGTCCTCACTGGGCGGGCGGATGTCATCGGCGTTCACGACCATCGAGCGCAGCTTGAGGCACGAGAACGTGTGCCCGTCCCGGCCGACGCGCGTCTGGCGGAAGATCGCCGGGCCGCCGTCGAGTCGCACCCAGAGCATCAGGGCGAGCAGGACCGGGCTGGACAGCACCAGGATGGTGCCGGCCCCGATCATGTCGAAGGCGCGCTTGGCGGCGTTGGCCGCGGCGCGCGAACGGGGGCGCCCGAGATGCATCAGGGGAAGGCCCGCAACCGGCCGGATCCGCACCCGTTCGCTCGACACATCGGTGACGTTGGGCGCGACGATGATCTCGACGTGGGAGCTGTCCTCGAGATCCCAGGCGAGACGGCGGAGCTCGGTGGAGCTGCCGACCGCACCGGCGGTGAAGAGCACGATGCCGATGGCGTGGGCGTCGACGTGATCGCGCAGGTCGTCGGTGACGCCGAGCACCGGGATCCCGTCGGAGGTCTCGTGGATGCCGGCGTAGTTGGAAGGTAGGAGGCAGCCCACGACGTGATAGCCGAGCCAGCGCTCGCGCTGGAGAACCGCGTGGATCTCGCCCACGTGACCCGGTGTGCCGACCAGGAGCACGCGTCGCCCGAACCGACCGTTCGCACGAGCCCGTTGGAGCACCCGTCGGGCACCGAGTCGACCGATCAGCAGCAGTGGGATGCCGATCGCGAAGAGCAGCACGAAGAGCCCGCGCGAGAGCGGTGACTTCACCAGGAAGGCGCCCACGCCCACCAGCGCGGCGTTGCACAGCGAAGCGTTGACGACGAGGCGGAACTCCTCCACCCCAGCCCCGAAGATGTCCTTGTCGTAGGCGCCCAGCGTCTGCAGCACGAGCACCCACGCGACGATAAGGAAGCCTGCGGCGGCGGCCGTGTTCTGCACGACGTCATTTGCGGAGTTGAAGAAGGGCAGGGCGAGGCGGAAGTTCACGGCGGCGACCGTGGCGAGCGCGATCAGCACGAGGTCCAGCGCGGCGATCGCCAGTGGCAGCCGGCTCAACCCGGGCGGCAGTGTGGTGGGCACGGGTGCAGCTTCGAGTCGGTCCGCCTTCGAGCGCTCGGCGCTAGGCAAGGGCCAGCACCTCCTCGCTGATGGCGGTGAGCCGCTTGATGAAGTGGTCCTCGCTGAACTCCTCGGCCCTGGCCCGGATGGCCGCGCGGTCCCACGGGTGCGAGTCGGCCTCGAGCAGCGCGTGCGCGATGGCCCTCGGCGTGGGGTGGTCGAAGAAGAGCCCGGTACTCCCCTCCACCACGGTTTCGAGGTAGCCGCCGGCCCGCAGGGCCACCGTCGGTACGCCGAAGGCCGCAGCCTCGAGTGGAGTCAGCCCGAAGTCCTCGTGGCTGGGCGTGATCAGCACTCCTGCTCGGGCATAGACCCAGCGCAGCTGGGCGTCCGAGAGCCCCGACAGGATGCGCACGTTGGCCTGCGCGCTCTCGTGGAGGCGGGCGGCCTCCGGGCCGTGGCCGATCACCACCAGCTGGCGGCCGGTGCGGCGGACGGCTTCGATGGCGGCATCGACGTTCTTGTACGGCAGCAGTCGCGAGACGACCAGGGCGAAGCCCGGCTCGAAGTTGCGGAGCTCCTCGATCGGCTCCTGCGGTGCCGTGGGGTCCATGGCGTGAGGAGGGTGCAGGACCTCGGCGTCTCGGCCATACGTGTCCTGGATGCGTCTCTGGACCACCCGGCTGTTGGCCAGGAAGACGTCGACGCTCTCGGCCGCCCGCCGGTCCCACCGTCGAAGCGCGGGGCCCATGGCGAGGATCGGCGGACCGAGGTGGTGTCGCCACGCAGAGCGGCCGAGGTATTCGTCCGTCTGGTAGAGCCAGCGGGCGGGGTTGTGGCAGTAGACGACCTTGTGGCCGTCGGTGGGGAAGCCGTGTGCCCAACCGCTGCTGGAGACGATGGTGAGATCGGCCTCGATCCGCATCCGGTTGGAGGCGGCCGCGAGGAACGGCAGCGCGGTGCGGTGGTCCCCGCGGAAGAGCGAGACGTTGTTGAGCCGCGACGTGACGATCTCCGCGTCGCGGAACTCCGGATACGTCGCGTCGGCGTCGTAGAGGGTCGTGTGGATCGGCACGTCCGGGAAGGCCTTGCGCATCGTCAGGACGACACGTTCCGCCCCGCCCCGCTGGGTGAGGTAGTCGTGCGCGATCGCGATCGGCGGCCGGGTCAACGCTGCTCCCTGAATCTGTGTCTGGTCTTTGTCCATCCCACGCCACCCGGCCTCGTCGCGCGGTGTTTTCACGATTTTGCCACCGTCGGATCGGGCGCTGGAGTGACGCGGCTGTCCCCATCGGGCGGGGTGCGGGAGGCCGCTTGACCCAGGGCGAAGCCGATGGCGATGGCCGTGGGGAGCTCCAGCAGGACCTCGCCGAGCGTGACCGCCATCGCCAGGGTGCCGATCAGGGCTGCCTGCGCGGCGACCGCCCGCAGGTCGCCGGCTCTCGACCGGGACGACAGGGCCAGGAACGCCACCGCCATCAGGCCCAACACCAGGATGAGCAAGGGCCAGCCGCCCTCCTGGCGGACCGCGAGGAAGCTGTTGTGGAAGAAGAATTCCTCGTCGCCGAGAGTGACCTTCGCCGTACCCGGTCCGTTGCCGAACCACGGGGCCTGGGCGAGGAGGTCGTGCTCGCGAGCGACGATCCGATCGCGCAGCGCGTCGCTGCCCGAGCGATTGGAGAAGGGGCCGAATGTCACCAGGTCGTCCGGGATGTTTCCCACCACCCAGACGAGGCCACCGACGACAGCGGCGCCGCCGAGGGTGCCGAGGCGGCGCCCCACCAGCCACCACACGAGGGCGAACGCGAGCGCGAGCAGTCCGGTCCGGGAGTAGGTGAGCACCAGGCCGGCGATGAGCGGGGCGGCGATCAGCAGTCGGACCTTCCCTCGCTCGTCGGCGAACCCGACTGCCAGGGCGCCCAGCGACACGATGAAGAACGCGGCGGCGTTGGGGTCGGCCAGGAACCCGGTCAGCCGTCCGGCGTAGGTGTCGCCGCCGACACCGATCGCAAAGAGACCGACGGCCGCGATGAGTCCCGTGCCCAGGCCGAGGGCTGCAGAGCGGAGCGAGATTCGACCCGTGGCGCACACCCAGATCAGTCCGCACCAGATCGCGGTGTGCCCGACCCGGCGGGTCCAGTCCACGTCATTCGAGAGACCGGAGAAGAGAAGGAGGCCGATGGCGGCTGCGCACAACCAGACGACGCGCCCACGACGGCTGTCATGACCGGTCGGTGGCCGCAGTGCGGCCAGTGCGACGACCGCGAGCGCCGCCAGTTCGTTGAGGGGAAGGCCCGAGACTGCGAGGCTGCGCAGCGGGATGACGGCGAAGAGCACGAACTCGACAATCCTGATCTCTGCGTTGGCCTTGGCGGCCTTGTCCTCGGCCTTGTCGGGCAGAGCCCACGGAGACTTGGCGCGACTCATGAGCGCGTCCGCACGTCGGCGTACACCGTGGCGATGCGCTCGCCCATCTGCGCGACCGTGGGCCAGCCCTTCAGCCCGGGGCGCAGCTCGGGCTTGAGCCCCTGCTGGGTCAGCGCTTCAGCGACACGACGGGAGTCGCTCGGCTCGACCAGGCAGCTGGACGGAAGGATCTCGGGGTTTCCGCCGACGGGACTGGCCACCACGCCGAGACCCGCGGCGGCTGCATCGAGCAGGGCATAGGAGCAGTTTTCCCAGAGCGACAGCATCGCGAGCACGTCGTGCTCGGCCATGGCTGCCTCGGCGTCCACGAAGCCGGGCAGGCTGACCCGGTCGGCGAGGCCGAGGCGCTCGACCTGTGCGCGCAGGGCACCTTCCTCCTCGCCGCGGCCGGCGAGCGTGAGCGTGGCCTCTGGGTGGCTGCGGGCAAGTTCGGCAAATCCGTCGATGAGAGCGTCCAGACGCTTCTCCGGCGCAAGCCGCGCGAGCGACAGGACCCGCAACCCACTCACCGCCGTCGCGGCGGTTGAGGAGGTCGCGCGGTGCCCGTCGCCTTCGGAGGTTGAGGAGGTCGCGAAGCGACCGTCACGAAACCCCGAGTTCCCGGCAACGGGATCAACCCCGTTCGGGATCACCGTGATCGGCCCGCGCACATGCCATTTCTCGCGCATCGCATCGGCGGTTGCGTCGCTGACCGCAATGGCCGCGTCGAACCGACGCAGCCGCGCGGTGTGAGCCGCGGCCATGACCCGCGCCTTCGCTGCGGACTGGTGATAGACGCTGTCCGCGCGCGCGATGCCGTGCTCGGTCGTGACCAAGGCGGGGCGCTTGCCCACGAGCGCGCCGGCGGCCACCAGGTCGGCGTACGCGAGGTGAGTGTGGACGACCTGAGGACGGGCCTTCGCCACCGCATGGCGCAGGGCGCCGGCGGAGGCGCGCAGCCCGTGCTCGGGACCGAACGGTGCTTCGAGTACGGCGGCGCCGAGTGCTCGCAGCTCGCGTGGCAGGTCACCGGGAGGCGTGAGGAACACGAGCCGCCAGCCGGGGATACCCGCGCGCGCGACATCGACTGCGTGGCGAGCGACACCCGCCAGGTCGCTGACGGGGATCGCCCACAAGGCGGTGGGGGGAGCGGTCAGAACCATTGCTCCAGCCGCTCGAGGGCGATCCAGAAGCCCTCACCGTCGTTGACGTGCCCCTGCCAGATCTCGGGGATGAAGCTCGCGTCGGGGGCGTGCTTGTCGAGCTGCTGGGCGAGCAGCTGCCAGTCAACCTCGCCGTCGCCGACCTGCACGCCTTCGCCATCGACTCCGGTGGCGTCCACGAGGTGGAGGTGGTCCGTATAGGGCGCCAAGAGGTCTGTGGTCTCGGCGAAGGACAGCCCGAGGTAGTTGGCCGCAAGCTTGGAGTGGGAGACGTCAAAGCAGAGGCGTCGCCCGTGCTGCTCGGCCCAGCGTGCGGTCTCGGTCGGGTCGACGAAGAGGTTGTGGAACGACTGGCCGCCCATGTGCCAGGGGTACGGAGGCATCGTCTGGGCACAGATGCGTACGCCCGTGTCGTCGACGCGGGCCAGGCCTTCGGCGATCCGGTCGTACATGACCTGACGCTCGGATGCGTCGACGAAGCCGTCCTTGGTGAAGCCGCCCAGGTTGGTGACGATCACGGGGTCGGGCGCGTCCTGAGCGAAGTGGTCCTTGAGGCTCCGGGTCACGTCGACGACGCGCTGGAGCTCCTGCACGGAGCGTTCGAGCACCTCGTCGTCGGGTGAGGCGAAGTCGAGGATGAAGTCGCCGGCGAAGAGTTCGGGCGCGTGGGTGCAGAAGCCCATCGGGAGCCGCTCGGTGAAGACGTCGACGGGGTCGATGTCGAGGTCCTTGTAGGAGAAGTGGAACTCCAGGAAGTCCGGAGTGGTGTCCCGCGTCATGGCCTCGATGTCGTGGTAGCGCACGGCCAGGCCCCAGGGCCGGCGGAAGTCGTAGGCCCGCCCGCGGACCGCCGCGTCGCCCAGGTCAGTGGCGTAGAAGAAGTCGCCGGCGTCGAAGCCGCGGGTCGTGGTCCGACCGATCAGCTTGTCCCACGCATTGGGCTGAAGGCCGCGGCCAGGACTCTTGATGTCGACGTCGGCCGCGGTGAGCACATGGCCCGCCTCGATCCGGCGGGTCGCAACGAGCGACTTGGCGAGGTTGACCCGGTTCATCATCTCGCCCGTGGAGATCGAGCGCGGTGCGCCGGAACCCAGCGCCTCCTCCACCTCACGGATCCGCTGCACCATCTCCTTGAACTCACCGGGCAGCAGGCTGACCGTGTGGTCGTTGCCCTCGAGGGTGCGGTCGACGGTGAAGTGCTTCTCGATGATGCGTGCGCCCATCGCGACCGCGGCGACGGGGATGTGGATGCCGCGCTCGTGCCCGGAGTAGCCGACCGGCGCCTGGGTGAGCTCGGCCAGGCGGGTCAGGTAGGCGAGGTTGACGTCCTTGAACGGCGCCGGGTACGTCGACTGGCAGTGCAGGAAGGCGTGCGGGACCCCGGTGGCGCGGATGACCTCGACGCTCTCGCGGATCTCGCCCTCGGTGGACATGCCGGTGGAGATCACGAGGGGGGTGCCGGATCGGGCCATGTGGCGCAGCAGTGCGTGGTTGGTCATGTCGGCGGAGGCGACCTTCAGCGACGTGACGCCGTAGTCGACGAGCCGGTCGACGCTGATCGGGTCCCACGCCGTACACATGACGTCGACGCCGACATCCGAGCAGTGGTCGAAGACCTCGAAGAGCTGGTCCGGGTCGAGGTTGTACTTCGCCAGCAGGTCGAGGGTGTACTGCGGTCCGAGGTCCTCGCCACCCAGCCCGGCCGAGCCCTGGCGGTAGAGCGAGTCCATGTCGCGGAGCTGGAACTTCACCAGGTTGGCGCCGGCCTCGGCCGACAGGTCGACCAGCTTCTTGGCCAGCGAGATGTCGCCCTGGTGGTTGTTGCCGATCTCGGAGATCACCAGCGTCGGCGCATCGGCGGCGACGACGTGTCGCCCGATCCGCAGTTCATCGGCGCGATTGATCGCGATCGCGACGAGGTGACCCCGCTCATCGACGAGGGGCACGTGATCGACCCCAGCGCCGAAGGCGTGCGCGATCTCGGCCGGAGTGCTGCCGATGGGCAGCGACCGGGGGCTGGTGTTGGCCGCCTCGATGGCCGGCGCATCGGTGTCGATGCTCTCGGAGGCACTGATCCAGCGCCGGAAGTCGCCGTCGGAGAGAGCGCCGTCGAGATGGCCGTGGGCGTCGACCAGGAAGATGACGCGGGCCTTGTTGGCGGTGATCTTCTGCAGCGCGCGGAGGACGGGGTCGCCGGAGTAGACGACGAAGGACGTCACGTCGCGTTCGATGATCACTGGCTGTTCTCCCCACGAAACTGTGCTGAGCCGCAACCGTAACCGCGGGGGCGCGGCCGCGTCCGGCGTTCGGGCGTCGTGGTCAGGTGCTCCGCGTCACCAGGGCCAGGTCCAGTGCTTCCAATGTACGGCGACCCGCGGCCGCCCAGTCGCCCACGCTGATCGGGGGCTGGTCCGACGTCGGACTGCGCAAGGCCTCGGTCCAGGCGGCGACGGTGGGTGCCACCAGTCGCGCATGACCCTGCGCCGTCTCCGGGATGGCACCGCACTCGGAGGCGATGACCGGGCATCCGCACGCCAACGCCTCGGCGACCGGCAGGCAGTAGCCCTCGTCCAGCGACGCGGTGACGAAGGCGCGCGCGTCCGAATAGAGGGCCGCGAGTCCGTCATCGTCCACCCCCCGCGCAACGACGACTCCCGTCCCCTGGTACCTGGTCGCGTCGGGATCGCCGGTGACCAGCACCAGGTCGATGTCGAGACCGCTGGCTCGATGGGCGGCGACCAGGGTCTCGAGGTTCTTGTGCGGCTTCGCATTGCCGGCGTAGACGAAGAAGTCGCGCTGGAGTCCCAGCCGGCTTCGGGCAGCTGCAATCTCGCCCAGGTCCCGTGGACGGAAGGCAGGACCAGCGCCCTCACCCGACACCGAGCACTTGGCCCCGACTCGTGGACCGTAGTGCCGAATCAGATCCTGTCGCGTCCACTCGCTCACGGCGATCACCCGGCGGGCGGCATTCAGGTTGCGACGAAGCAGGGTTCGGTAGATCGCTCGCTTCGCTGGGGACGCGCCGCCCGGGTGACGGTGCAGGATCAGGTCGTGGACGGTGACCACGAACGGGGTAGGGGAGAACATCGGTGCGTTGAAGTGCGGAAAGAAGGCCAGGTCACAACCGGTGCCCGAAACGATCCGCGGCAGCCGGGTCTGCTCGGCCGGGGAGTAGTGCGCGATGTCAGCCTCGACGACCTTGACCGGCAGGTTGAGCTCGACGCCCGGCCGGGTGAGGACGACGTAGTCGTGGCTGCCTTCCTCGACCATCGCCTCGAGTAGGTGGCGGGTGTAGTTGGCCAGACCGGTGCCGGTGCCGAGGAAGCGTCCGTCGACTGCGATCAGCGCCATGGCCCTAGTGTTTCATTGCGAGACAGGACAGGGAGCCGATGGCCGAAGATCAGAGCAGCCCGACACCACGCGTGAGCGTCGTCATCTGCGTGCGCGACGGCGCTCACGTCATCGGCGCTCAACTGGAGGCGCTGCGCGAGCAGATGACTGAAGTCGCTTGGGAAGTCGTGGTCGCCGACAACGGCTCCACCGACGGGACAGCGGGAATGGTTCGTGAGGCGATTCACGGGTTCCCGGTTCCACTGAGACTGATCGACGCGAGCTCACGTGCGGGTAGCTCCCATGCTCGTAATGCCGGAGCCTTGGCCGCCGAGGGAGGTGTGATCGCGTTCTGCGATTGTGACGACGTCGTTGGAGCGGGCTGGGTCCAAGCGGCCTATACGGCTGCACAGCAGGCCGACATGGTCGGTGGGTCGCTCCGAGAACTGCTGTCGCCCTTTCGATCAGACTCGCCACTCATTGAGGGCCGCGCGTTCACGCAGGCGTCTTTCGGTACAGCAGTCCTTTCATGCAATTTCGCCGCGAGTCGCGAGGGCTTCCTGCGGATCGGCGGTTTCGACGAGTCGCTGCCGCCATATGGCTGCGAGGACGTGGAGCTCTCCATGCGTGCCAACGAGGCGGGACTGTCCATCGCCGAGGCCCCGATGATGCTCGTCTACTTCCGGCGCACAACGAGACCCCGCGATGTGCTGCGCAAGACCTACCACTCTGCCCAGGCCGAGGCTGTGGTGTGGCACCGCCATCGCGACCTCTACGGCGCGAGAATCAGGCCGCAGCGACTTGTGTGGCGCGTGATGGAGATTCCCGTCGTGCTTGCGCGTGGATCGAGGGGCGCTCACTCCGTGAAGGGGCTTCTTCGAGACGCCGTCACAAGGGTAGGCAACCTGGTCGGCTACTGGAGGTTCGTGCGTGGGGACCGAGCCGGCGCGCCTCTGCTCATCGGACAGTGCGACTAATGCATCGCGCGGGCGCCGGGGAGACGGCGCGCCTACGTCGTGAAGAGGGAAAAGGCACATGACGATCAATTTCCTGGTGATTGCGCACGATTCGCCAAGACAGCTGGAGCGGCTTGTCGAGGAACTGGCACTCGCGGGCCGAGTGTGGATTCACATTGACGGCCGGGTCGATCTCGAGCCATATCGCCGTCTCGAAGAAATTGGAGGGGCGACCCTGATCGACCGGCGAGTCGCTTGTGCCTGGGGCACGTTCTCCATCGTGCAAGCCACCCTAAACCTGCTCGAAGAAGTGAGTCGACACGGTGCACCCGGGCCGGTAGTCCTTCTCAGCGGCCAGGACTACCCCATCAAGAATCCGAATGACGTCCGCGAGTACTTTCGGGTGAACTCGGAGACCATCCACGTTGACATCTCCCCTGCAGAGACTGCCTGGCCCTCGGAGTACCTGATCCGCACGAGGTCGCTCGCGGTCCCTGTGGGATCGGAGCGTATGGATGTCAAGTTGCTCGGATCGATCAGTGAAATGTCGATCAGAGGTCAATTGGGTTGGTTACGGCTGTTGACTCGCTCGCACGGGCTTCGCCGGGGTCTTCAGTGGTATGTCGCTGCCTATCGCCCGAGGGTGGTCTGGGCCTCCCAACTCTACGGAGGAAGTCAGTGGTGGGCCGTTCCATGGGACGTCATGCTTGCGATGCTTCGGTGGGTCGACGACAACCCGCGCTTCGTCCGAAATCAGAGGTATGCCTTCTGTCCTGACGAGACATTCTTCCCAACGGTTCTCCACGAGCTGATTGCTTCACAGTTCTCGTCCTACACCGTACGCAAGCCTGTCACGCATGTGGATTGGTCTGCACTGGAGGCTGAAGACAGGCCTCGCACTTGGCGCGTGACCGACGTCCCTGATCTGGTGGCCAGGCCTGGTGTGTTGTTCGTGCGCAAGGTGGATGAGTCGAAGTTCCCGGGGGTCATCGGAGCGATTCGCGACAGCTGGTGAGTTGTCCGACCGCTTTGGCGACTCGAGCTCACTGACGTCGGCGACCCGTGATCAGGCCCTCGACTCCATGAGGCGCGCCGCCACCTGGAGGTCGAGCTCGGTGTCGATATCGATGCCCTCGTCGTCCTCCATCACGAAGAGGCCGATCCGGCCGCCGAGCCGGTTGTCGTGCTGCTCGTAGACCTCAGTGCGCGTGACGTAGAGCGAGCCTGTCTCGCGATAGCGCCGGGTCTCGTCTGTCAGGTCCTGGCGGCGCGGTCGTGCGGAGACGTCGTACGCCGCTGTGGGCGGGCTGCCGGCCTGCCAGATGAACGGCGGCTGCTCGACGACGCCGACCATCGAGTCGACGCCTGTGTCGGCGAACTCGGCCAAGGCCCGGGCGAGGGTGTCGTCGTGGCGGACGGGGGAGGTGGCCTGGAGCAGCATGACCGCGTCGGGGCGACCCCGCGCGGCCGT
>JBDSPC010000283.1:0-10859 GCA_039914485.1 Nocardioides sp. | reverse complement strand
CGTCGTCAACGTGTCGGCGATGGAGGGCCAGTTCGGCGGGCGCCGCTACAAGGGCGCCGGGCACCCGCACACCAACATGGCGAAGGCCGCGCTCAACATGCTGACGCGCACCTCGGCGGGCGAGATGTTCGAGACGGACAAGATCCTGATGACCGCCGTCGACACCGGCTGGATCACCGACGAGCGCCCGCACGCCGACAAGCTGCGGATCGCGGCCGACGGTTGGCACGCGCCGCTCGACCTCGTCGACGGTGCCGCTCGCGTCTACGACCCGGTCGTGCTCGGCGAGGCGGGCGAGGACCTCTACGGCTGCTTCGTGAAGGACTTCAAACCGTCCCCCTGGTGAGGCGCGCGCTCGTGCCCACCACGCGCCGGTGATTGACTCGGGCCATGAGCCACCTCGAGACCGCAGACGAGTTCCACGCCCGCGTTGCCGCCGCCACCGACGACGAGGGTCGACTCGCGGTCGCCATCGAGCTGATGCCGGGGTGGGACATCTTCCCCTTCGAGCTCGACGGCCTGCGGATCAAGCCGCTCCAGGACATGCTCGACGCCGAGCCGCCGCGCACGGGCGAGGACCCCGACGAGTGCCCGTGCCGCCAGCCCGAGGATCCCGAGCGTGCGGCCCGGGTCGT
Organism: Nocardioides sp.; assembly: GCA_039914485.1. Taxonomy (GTDB): domain Bacteria; phylum Actinomycetota; class Actinomycetes; order Propionibacteriales; family Nocardioidaceae; genus Nocardioides. The sequence continues at coordinate 10,224 of JBDSPC010000283.1, read as the reverse complement.
CTGGAGCATCGAGCGGTGGCAGCTCAAGCTGCTCGACATGAGGATCCCGCTCGCCGTGATCCTGCAGCCGCGCGCCCACCACGACCTCGCCGACCTTCCCGACGACCTCGCCTCGGAGATGGGGCGGCTGATGGTCGCTGTCGCCGGGGCGATCGAGGAGCTGCCCAGCGTCGGGCGCTGCCACGTGGGTCGCTACGGCGACGGTGGCGCCCACCTGCACCCGTTCTTCTTCGGTCGCCCCGCCCGGATGCCGCAGCTGCGCGGTTCGACCCTGCTGGACTGGGAGGAGAACCTTCCCGAGGTCCCGGAGGTCGTGCGCCTCGCGAACGCCAGCCACGTCGGTCACCGTCTGGTCGAGCGGCTCGGCGGCGACGGCCCTGCGTGGGAGGCCTGAACGGCGTGGGGGTCACCATCCGTGCGGCCACCGGGTCCGACGTCGACTTCCTGACGACCGTGGTCATCGAGGCCACCTTCGACCAGGGCCGACTTCCGGACGACTTCGACGAGGTCGACTACCGGGCCGGATTCGGCGAGTGGACTGCGGAGCAGGTGGGCGGCAACGAGTCCGGCTCCTCGATCTCGGTGGTCCAGGTCGATGGCGTGGAGGCGGGCCGGCTGCGGGTCGTACGCCGCGCGGGTCTGGTGGAGATCGCCGGACTCCAGCTGCTCCCGGAGCACCAGTCCCACGGCGTCGGCCGCACCGTGGTCGAGGGTGTGGTCGCGCAGGCGCGCGCCGACGGGCTGCCTGTCGAGCTGGGCGTGGAGAAGGACAACCCGCGTGCGCGGGCCTTCTGGGAGGGGTGCGGTTTTCGCTACGTCGGTGAGGACGACGGTGAGCATCGGCTGCGGCTGGCCTGAGTGGTCGCCGATGGCCCACGCCTTCTGCGTCGGTGGAACCTGACGTCTCCGCTGGGGAGGCGCTCGGTGCTGTAGCCGTCGTCGTGGATCCGATGGTGGTGGTGGCCGCAGAGGAGCTCACCGTCGTCGAGGTCGGTGCGGCCGCCGGTCGCCCAGGGGTCGCGGCGGTGGTGGGCCTCGCACCAGGTGCCGGGGATGTCGCAGCCTTCGGCGCGGCACGTGCGGTCGCGGAGCAGCAGCGCCTTGCGCTGGGCGGGGTTGAACAGGCGGCGGGTGCGTCCGAGGTCGAGGGGCAGGCTCTCGCCGCCCAGGACGGCGGGCACGATCTTCGCGGTGCAGGCGAGGCGTCGGGCTTGGCCTGCGGTGATGCGGTCGCCGGTGAGGTCGCCGTAGCTCTCGGTGGGAACCAGTCCGGCGCCGATCAGGTCGGCGGCACCGAGGTCGGCCTGCAGTGAGGCGAGCGGCATGGTGACGATCACGGTGGTGGCGTCGCCGCCGTGGATCGGCAGGCGTGAGGGGTCGATCGTCTCGAGGAACTGGGCCAGGGCCTGTCCCATCCGCTTGGGATAGGGCATCCGGGTGAACGGGTCGGCGTCCTGTTCGGCGCGGGTCTCGTCCGTGCGTAGGCGCGGGTTGGCGTAGGCCTCGAGGTAGGTCGCGAACCGGGTGCCGACCGCGTCGGGCACGCGTCCCGAGATCCGCGTGGTGCCGTCGCCCAGACGCCTCAGCGTGAGCCGGGTGAGGTCTGCGGCGTGGGCTTCGAGCTCGGCGAGCCGAGCCGCCTCGGCCGCTTCGGCGATCTCGGGTGCGACGACATCGAGGATCCGCCGACCGAGCCGGCCCAGCTCCTTCGGCCCGAACTCGGTGGCGTACGCGACGAGCCGCCCCTCGGCCAGGGCGACGGTGTCGGCGTCCACCGCGGGTGGCAGGGCCGACAGGGCACGGTGGATCACGTGCGCCTGGGCAAGGGTGGCGTTGCCTTCGCGCATGGCGGCGGCCAGGACCGGGTGCTCGCGATCCAGTGCGTGAGCCAGGCTCAGGTCTGCGCGGGCGTCGGAGAACCGGGTCCGGGTCGTGTGCGCCAGCCACCCGGCGGCGTCCTTTGCGGCGGTCTTGTCGGCCAGGTCACCGGCGTCGGCCATGATCCGCAACCGCAGCTCGGCCACCTGCCCCTCGGCCCGCACCAGCTCCGACAGTGCCAGCGCCTTGTCGTCGGTGGACATGAACGTCGGGTTGGCGCCGGCGACGCTCTTCAGTGCGGTGCGGATGTCGGAGGCGGCAGCCACGATCGGGTGGGTCACGGTCAGCCTCCTCTCGACGACGGAGAGTCACGCACGCGCGTAACTCACAACGGTCGTCGCTCCTGGAGGCCCGGAACCCGAGCTATCACTCACCCTCGCAACTCGCCCCACCAGCTCGGCAATTCGATGACCCGGTGACCGGTGGAACGTGATGCCAGTTTAGCGCGTCAACAGTGATATTCCAACAGATGTTCGAACTCGATTTGCGTCGAATTTCCGACCTGCAGGCGCGTCGAACGCGACGGATAGACGCGATGCCGTGCTCGCTACCAGGTCGCAAGCCGAAGATCCAGCACCGGGGCCCCATGTTGCCAGTTGGTCGGCCTAGCGGGGTGTCGGTGCCCTCGCCTAAGGTCCGCACCGTGCTGCCTTTCGCCCCCCAGGTGCCGCCCGTCGTGATGCCGGTGTCGGGCTCGGTTTACTACTCCGGCCGCGACGCCTTCACGGGCCCATCGCCGCTTTACATCCTCGGGTTGAATCCCGGCGGCGACCCGGTCGAGTCGGCGGCTCACACCGTCGCTAGCCACCTCGAAGACTCCGCGACCTGGACCAACAACTACTCGGCCTATCGAGACCAATCATGGAACGGGCGTCCGCCAGGCACCGCCACGATGCAACCAAGGGTCTTGCACCTTCTTGACCGTCTCGGGCTCGACCCCGGCAACGTGCCGTCGAGCAACCTCGTCTTCGCGCGGTCCGCCCGCGAGGCGACGATGCCGCCTGATCTCATGGACGCGTATGCCGACGCCTGCTGGCCGTTCCACGCCTCCGTCATTGAGATGCTCCAGGTCAGGGTTGTTCTGTGCTTTGGGCAACGGGCCGGCTGGAAGGCGCGGCGACAGCTCAATGCCCACGCCGAGGTCGGCCGCTTCGTGGAGACCTATCCGAACCGCAGCTGGACCTCTCGCGTCCATCTCAGCCCGAACGATGTCCGCATCGTCACCGCCACGCACCCATCAACCGCCGACTGGACAGAACCTGCCGCCGACGTCTCCGGCCTCGTCGCCGCCGCGCTCGCCAGTGAGGTCCACGAGCCCCCGATCCCGCCGTCGCGTCCAAGCGCCACCACGCCTCGCCTCAAGCCGACCCGCCTTGAGCCGACCCCGCCACCCGCCTGCACAAACCCGGACTGCGCTCAGGTCAACCCAGTCCACCCCGGCGAGTGCTGGTAGCAACTGGGGGCCCGTAGCCCGACCGAGCCTGGATCGGCCGCGGACGCGTCTCTACGCGACTTCGATCCCGGCAGTACGACGCAACTCGCGTGTGCCACACGCGGCTATGACGCGCCTTGTCAGGGCAACGCCAAAGGTGCCTCGTGCACGAACCATGCGAATGCCACGCAGTTTGCGATGACCGTGAACCAGAAGATGGTGCGGAACGGTCGCTTGGTCGTCTTGTGTCGGAAGACTTGCTGCCCGACCAGCGCACCCGGCCAACCACCAATGAGGGCGAGCGTGTGGAGGGTGGACTCCGACGTGCGCCACCTGCCCCGTTCCGCTGCGGACTTGTCAGCGCCATACATCACGAACGCAACTGCGCTGAACAGGCCGTAAGCACCCAGCAGCGTGACTGGCAGCTCGTCCAGCACGAGAAGGCCCAATAGGAAGGTGAAGAACAGCGCCGCGGCGGCGAGAGCCGCGGACACCCCAGGGGCGCCTGCGCGACCGGCCGATACGGGGTCCACGTATCGCACGTCAGATGCGCGCGCCCGATTCCGCTCGTCTCGAAGCTCGGCGTAGGTGACCTCGCACCCGGCGACAGGCCGCCGACCACCAGGGAACGCACTCACGTGCGCGAACACGCGAGAGCCTCCAGCAGCCGGCGCGATGAAGCCGAAGCCCCGGTCGTCGTTCCAATCCGCCAGCGACCCCTGCTGGGCCCGACGACGTCGTCAGCAGTCACGTGATCGGCTCCTTGGCTCGGGGTAACGAGTACCGGTGATCGGCATTATGCGACGTTCGCATTCGCGACGGGGTCGAAATCCGAGAAGCACGGTTCGACGGAGTGACTGGCCTAGGCGCCTGAATCTCGGCAGGTCCAGATGCCTACGTGTCATCATCCCCGAGTGCGCGTGGTGGTGGTCGGAGCCGGAGTCAGCGGCCTGAACTGCGCTCGCTTGCTGCTTCATGCCGGCCACGGCGTCACGGTCGTCAGCAGCGACCCACTCCACCGCACGACCTCCTACCTTGCTGCAGCGGTCTGGTTCCCCACCGCGGCCGGCCCGGCGGACGCCGTCGCGCGCTGGGGCGCGACGACATACGGCATGCTGGCGGCGGCGGCCGAGGCACATGTGCCGGGCGTGGTCATGCGCGAGACACTCGTGCTCTACCGCGAGGCGCCTGACCGCTTGCTTCCACTTCCCGGCTGGGCAGCGGCGGTCGGCGAGGTGCGTGCGGCGGACCGAGATGAACTGCCTCCAGGCTATGCACGCGGGCTTCGGTTCGTTGTGCCGCTGGTAGAGATGCCTGAGTACCTGCCATACCTGCACGAGCGGGTGCTCGCAGCAGGCGCGACTCAGGTAGTCCGTCGCGTCACACGGCTGGACGACGTGCTCGACCTCACCCCGGACGTCATCGTGAACGCCGCTGGGATGGGTGCCGGTGCACTCGTGGACGACGACACCGTCTACCCGGTCCGAGGGCAGATCGTTCGGGTCACCAACCCTGGCCTGACCTTGTCTGTCCGCGACGAGCAACACCCTGATGGTCGCGCCTACGTGCACCCACGGTCCACGGACTGCATCCTTGGCGGGACGCTGGAAGAAGGAAACTGGAACACCGAGCCGGACCCCGCAGAAACCACGGCAATCCTCGAACGCTGCACCGACATCGTCCCCAGGCTTGCCGACGCCCAGGTCATCGAAAGCGTCGCGGGGCTGCGACCAGGACGACCAGAAGTTCGGGTGGAGCTAGACGGGGACCTATTGCCGGTTCCGGTTGTGCACAACTACGGACACGGCGGATCGGGGATCACTATCGGATGGGGGTGTGCGCAAGACGTAGCCGCGTTGGTGGCGGAGGTCGATCAGGGGTAGGTCGTTGACCCGACCCGCACGTCCGCCCCTCGGCATTCCCGGAGGACCTTGTCCATCGCCGTCGAGGACGTCTGAGCTGGGTGAGGCACCATCCGGCCGCCCAGTTGGAACACGAGGCTGTGTGATCCTGCCTTGTCCAGCGTTGTCATAGCGCCGCTACGCGGCGAAGTGGGGCAGCTCCAGCACGACATAAGGCCACGTGCACTGGCTGATCGAAGCAACCTGAGCGTCGCGAGTCCCGCAATGGATTGGCCACCGCACCTGAGGGCAACACCTTGCTGATCCGCCAGCTCATCAGGCGCTCTGATGGGGGTGTGACCGTGGACGAGGGCGCCCGACCGGTTCTACCGTGACTGAATGACCGACCCAGCCGAGCTAAGAGACCCGCACTGTCCGACCTGCGGCCAGCCGCTGCGCCACGGAGATCACTTCCAACCCGAGAATGCCGCGCTGGTGATGGAGTCGGGCAACGCCGGCATCACCTTCGAGACACAAGGGCGCTGCGAAAACGAGGCATGCGCTGACTTCGGCAGTGAGTTCGCACCCGAAGAGTGGCTCGAGCCGATCCGCGGCGAGTAACGGCGGCCCGCAGGCGGTGGTTAGACGCTGGTCGGCCGTTGACATCGACGACTGGCTACGCCGGTGGCAGGGTGGGTGAGATGAAGCGTCCACCTCCTCCGCTCGTGGCGCTGGCCGCAGGCTTCGCCCAACGAACGTTGAGCAAAGGTGCGCCGCCGCCTTCATTTCCCCGTGCCCTGGTTGCCACCGCGACTGCAGGTGCCTCGATAGGCCTGGCGGCTGCTTCAGTGCGACAGTTCCGACGCCATGGCACCACGGTCGAGCCATTCGAACCCTCGCGAGCGGTCGTACTGGTGACAACCGGGGTTAACGCGATCAGCCGGAATCCGATGTACGTCGGCATGGCCGGATTGCTCGTCGCGAACGCGATGCGCCTCGGTTCCTCGGCGGCCCTGCTCCCGGTTGCGGCCTTCACTGTCATCATCGACCGCGTGCAGATTGCGGCCGAGGAGCCCGCGCTGCTCGCCAACTTTGGCGCCGAGTACGAGGCGTACCGAGTGTCTGTGCCACGGTGGCTGGATCTTCGATCGGTCAGGATCGCACGAGGGGCACTTCGCTAGTCGCCTGTACGTGAACGTTCATGCCCCTCACTGTGTCCGGCACCTTCGGTCCCCAAAGATCCGCATCAGGTGGGGCGCCGGAAGGCGGCGGAATGGGCGTCGGCGGTCACATGGCCGAGTCGATCTCCAGTTCCTGAATCCGGACTCTTAGGCTGCTCTCGGCCAACCGCCACAGGGTGGCGGAGTGGGCATGCAGGTGGTGCACGCCGGTGCCGGGCCGGGCACGATCGCGGCGGGCCTCCTGTACTTGGGCGCGCGCGGCGAAGTCGTCAGCAATGCCCACGAACTCGCTGATCACTGAGGCCCGTTCGCCTGTCACGCCCGTCATGAACAGAGGCTGCTCCCGACGGACCGGTCCATCGCGTCAGAGCGGGGAACGTGCTCAATTTTGGCGGCGGTGCGACGCACCTTCGGAGAGTCACAGTTTCGGCAGCGAGTGCTCTGCACCCCACGGGCCCTACGATCATCCGCGCGATCGCTGAAGGGACGACCGCGTGGCCATCCTCGCCGCGCGTTGGCACCACCCTCTCGTCACCGGTTCACGGCAAAAGCGCTCACATTCGGCCTGGTCAGGGGAGCGGCACCGAATGCTGGTCCGCACACCCGCTGCCTGAGTGACGTCCCGTCCGCGGGTGAAGGGCGCTACCCGGCGCAGAGACTGGTGAGGAGGATTCCACATGACCATCACCATCACGCATCCGGGCGCACGACTTCTCGCGCCCGCCTTGGACATCCTGGCGGATGTCGTAGCCGGAGACTGGACAAGCGCCGCACGCTTGTGTGCCGCCAGGCTTCAAGATCCCGCTGGTTGCGCGCTCGACCTTGACGTCGCCGCCGCTCGCGCCGGCGTGACGCGGAGCCAGCGCCAGCCCTACCGGTACCGGGTGCACCACCGGATGCTGGTCGTCCATGAGCACCCCGCTCTCCTGTCCGCCGCCCTCGACCTACAGATGAAGTTGTGGATGGGACAGTGGGACGCCCTCGAGCAGGTCGCCCCATCCAGCAGAAAACCGGCGCAAGGCTGGCGACCTCACGAGCTGCTTGAGATCCGACTTCGACACCAGCGTCTCGACACCTGGTCCGGGCGGCCTTACGCGTGCCAGAGTCTGTTCCTGGCGCCGACGACAGCACGGCTGGCGCACCACGTGCTGACCCAGCTTGACGGCGGCAGCGAACGTCACCCCTACGAAATGCCGGCCGGCCCCGCAGCAGTGCACGTCGGTTGACCGCGGAGGAATCGATCACACACAGGCACATTCGAGGGGCACCGGCGCCCTTCGGGGGCGCAATGACGCGCTAGCAAGAATCGAAGACAGCTTGAACGGGGACGCGTCACCTCCCTGGGTGCTGGAATGGTATCGAGGGCCGCTGGCTAAAGCGTTCACCGGCAACTGGACGCATCACTACGTGGGAGGGAGAAGCTATGTCTCAACGGAAGAGCACCAAGAAGAAGCAGGCAGGGAGTTACCTGAGCCCCGGCGTGTACGTGGAGGAGGTCTCGAGCGGCTCTCGGCCAATCGAGGGAGTCGGAACCGCGGTGGCGGCCTTCGTGGGCTTTGCACGACGTCAGCCGGTGCGCGCAGCCATTGCCGCAACGGCGATCTTGGCGGCTGTAGGCGCTGTGGTTCGGGCGATACGCAACTGACGAAACCACGGATGGCCCCTATTGCTGAGACGCGCATCGCCCTTCGAGCCGGAGCTGCCCACGCGGCGGAAGGACGCATTCTCACGCGGGGGCTTTAACGAATACCGTGAAAGCGGACGCGATCACTGCTGCTGCAACCCCCATCAGTGGGTCATACCAACCGGTAGTGGCGAACGGGCCGCCAAACGCAGCTACGTAGAGCATGGAGCTCGCAGTCGAGATGGCGATCTTCCTTACTCATTCCGGAGGCAAGACGCCCATCACCAGACTCACCAGGGGTGCTTGGACTTCACAGCGGGCTGAACGACTTGGGCCTTCTGGGCCGCGTTGGCAGGTCAGCGCTCGATCACGGTGATGGTGACGTTCTCGCAGTTGCTCGCCTGGAGGGTGAGCGCATCCTTTTCGACCTGGTCGACGCTCAGGTCCCAGCGGTGCTTTACGGCGACCCACTCGCCAATGTAGCGGCAGCGCTCCAGCAGAGGCAGCCACTCACCGGGGTCTCGATCGCCTTTCCCGCGGTTGGAGGATGCAGTGACAGCGACCAGCGAACCGGGGTTGGCCTGGTCGTTGGCGTACTCCTCCTTGGTGGCGGCGCTCCAGGCATAGCCGCCGGAGTCGTGGGCCTCTGCCAGCGCGACCATATGGTCGATGTCGAACGTGCTCGGATCGGTAGTGGTCACGCCGTCGTAGTAGGAGTACCACTGGCCGGAGATTGTGCAGGATGCGCCGGTCCACGTGGCCGTCACGATTGACTCGGAGATCAGGACCTCGTCGCGGGTGTCGCAGTAGGAGACTCCGGCGGTGCCGGAGTTCCAATGCTTCCAAGTGGCGCGGTCATAGCCGGTGCGCACCTCAGCGGCTACGGGCAGTGAGGCGATCAGACCGCTCAGCGTGTTCGTCTCGGATGGCGGAGTCGGGGTAGGCGTAGGAGTCGGGGTAGTCGGCGCGGGCGTCGTCGTGAACTCGACGGGCTTCACGGTCAGCAGGATCTTCGCGTTGTCGCTGTGGTCGAGACGGTCGCTGACGCGGTAGCGGATGCGGTAGTCCGCAGGGAAGACATCCTGGGAGGTGGTGATGCGGACCTTCTGCTTCACCACCTCCACGGTCATACCGCTGGAGCTACCGGTAATCCGGACCTTGGCGCCGCGCTTGACGACTTTGTCGTTGGCGAGCACGTTGACGGCCACGGTCTGGCCGGCGACCACCGAGGCGGAGTCCTTGCGAGCATGCACATTGGCTGCGCCGGCTTGGGCCGTGGACACGACGATCGTGATTGAGGTGAGAATTGCCAGGACAATCGCCAAGCGACCCGAGAACGTCAGTAGGAAGCGCAATGACCTACGGCTTCATCCAGTGCGGGTGTGAGCGGTCGCCCTTGCAGACGTAGCGGCGGCCGGCCGCGTCCCAGCCGCTCTTGTTGTACATGGACTGAGAGCAGAACTGTCCGCCACGGATGCATGATCCCGACGAGGTCGTTGTGCATGCCAACTGCTCGGCTGACACTGATGTGCCAGCGTGCTCTGCATGTGCCGGACCCGCCGCTACGGTGACTGGGGCGGCAATTCCGACAAAGGCGATAACGAGCCCTGCCAGGGCGCTCTTCAACTGCATGATTGGTCCCCCGAATATCTCTGTGATCTTCCTGCTCTTGCAAGGAGACTCGGCCACATCATGGGTTACGCCGGAGACTCTCCGCAGCAGAACGGGCGCTTCGATCGCGAGCCCGAAAACCTGAGTCAACGCTGCGGCCCCTTCCGTCAGGGGCCTGGCCTCTTTGGAGGAACTGCATCTCACCCGGACCAGCCTCGAGACATCTGCTCCTACCCGCTCAACAGCGAAATCCGAGTGTCGACGTAGCGAGTCGTGCTCACTTTCACTGCGACCGAGGGTTGGCAGTTCTAGCTACCGACGAAGCGGACCCGAGGAACCTCAGCCGCCCGCGCGGCAAAGGCGGCGGAGTGACGCATCTACCGTGACACCCCGATCGCCTCAATGCCGGACGTCCGGGCGCCTCAGCTGCTCCTCACTTTGCGGATGGAAGGCGTCGGAACAGGTCGCGATCTTCGTCGTCTAGCGCCCATCCGGCGTTCTCATAGAACGCATTGTCCCTGTCGAGCAGGTCGTCAGGGTCCTCCTCTTCGAACTTCACGGGCCAGCCTTCAACAGCCACGCCGATCAGTCGCAGCGCGTGCCAAGACATCGCCGTGCAGAACAACATCTCCCAAGGCTCCGGTGCGCCCTCAGGGC
>JBDSPC010000473.1:0-4709 GCA_039914485.1 Nocardioides sp. | reverse complement strand
GTGTTCCCCGGCGGTGGGGTCGACCCCCGCGACGCCGACCCATCGATCCCCTGGGGCGGAGGCTCGGCCGAGGACTTCGCGGCCCGACTCGGCACCGACACCAAGACGGCTCGGTTGGTCGTCGCTGCCGCGGTGCGAGAGCTGTTCGAGGAGACCGGCGCGCTGCTGATGGAGCCGATCGGTGCGGGAGACCTGGACGACGCGCGCCGGCGGGTCGAGACCCGCGAGCAGTCCATGGCCGACCTGGTCGTCGAGCTCGGCGGAGCGCTCGACGTCGGTCAGCTCAGGCCGTGGATGCGCTGGGTGACACCGGAGAGCGAGACGCGCCGGTTCGACACCTTCTTCTTCGTCGCTGTGCTGCCAGCCGGCGTGACGACCGCCTCGGTGAGCTCCGAAGGGGACTCAGCGGGGTGGGCGCCGGCCCACCAGGTGCTCGAGGACGGTCAGCGGGAACGCTGCATCGTCCTACCCCCGACGGAGTCCGTGCTGAGAGCGATCGTGCGAGCAGGCTCGGCGCACGCCGTGCTGGAGGCCGCCGCGGCGCGACCGTTGGCGGCGATCGTGCCGGAGATCACCGTCGACGAGCGGGGGCGCTACGTCATCCGCGCGAGCGGCGAGGTCTTCGTCCGCCCGAGACCGACGCCATGACCGACCGATGACCGGCACGGTGCTGCTGCATCGCGCCGACGGCGTGGCCACGATCGAGATCGACCGGCCGCAGAGCCGCAACGCGTTGACCGCCGGCATGACCCGACAGCTGACCGACATCGTGGGCTCCCTCGCGGAGGACGTGTCGGTGAAGGTCGTGGCGATCACCGCCGCCGGACGCGACTTCTGCGCCGGAGCGGACATGGGCGACATCGAGGCCGCGATCTCTCCCGATCCCGCTACACGGGCGTCGTCGTTCACGACCGGTCTCCCGAGTTCGGTGCACCCCCTACTGCACGCGCTCCTGGCGCTGCCGCAGCCGGTCGTCGCCGCGGTGCGAGGGCACGCCATTGGCCTCGGGGTCGCGATCGCGCTGACCGCCGATCTGCTCGTCGTGTCGGAGACTGCGCGGTTCTCGGTGCCTCAGGTGCGGCTCGGCCACACGCTCGATCACGGGGAGTCATGGCTGTTGCCCCGGCGGGTCGGGGTCGCGCAGGCCGCCCGGATGTCGCTGCTCGCCGAACCCCTGGCCGCCTCCGCCGCCGAGAGGCACGGACTGGCCGGGTGGTTGGTCGTGGACGACGAGCTGGAGAGCACGTCGCGTGAGCTCGTCGACCAGCTGCTCGCCCTGCCCGCGCCTGCCGTGATTGCGACCAAGCGGTTGCTGAGGTCGTCATTCGACATGTCGCTGGGCGACCAGCTCGACAGCGAGGTGCGGGAGGCTGCCGCTTGCGCGACCACCGACGAGTTCGTCGAGGCCGTGCGTGCTGCGATGTCACCCACGCGCCGGCGGACCACCTGATCGGCAAGGTGCCGATCGGCATCCAGCTATCTGATCAGTACCGCCCGGCCGCGCACGGCGCCGCGGGCGAGGTCGTCGAAGGCCCGCAACGCGTCCGCGAAGGGGTACCGGGCCAGGTCGACCTCGAGACGCCCGGCGCGGGCCAGCGCCACCAGTTCCACCAGGTCCTGCAGCGTGCCGCTGTACGTGCGGGCGAGACTCGCACCGAAGGGCAGCTGGCGTGATCCCTTGGCCGTCTCGAACTCGAACGTCCCTCCGCCGAGCCCGGGCACCCGGATCGCCCCATAGGGCGTGACGACCCGAGCCGCCAGCGCCAGCGTTGCGTCGACGCCGACGAAGTCGAGCACCATCTCGGCGCCGTACCCCCCGGTCGACTCCACAATCTTCGCGACCGCGTCGGGGTCTGACGCGGCCACGGTCAGGTCGACCCGGCCGGCGACGGCCTCCAGGCTCTGAGCTGACGTGTCGACCGCGATGATCCGCGCAGACGTCAGTGCACGCAGGATGGCGATGGCGAACTGCCCCAGACCACCGACGCCCACCACGACGGCCGTCGACCCTGGCCGCAGCAGGTGGAGCTGGTCATTGATGGCGTGAAATGGCACCAACCCGGCGTCGGGCAGTACCGCGGCCAGTGCCGGGTCGACGCCGTCGGCGGGAACGGTCCACCGGGCGGGGACGCTGACCAGGTCGGCCATGCCACCGTCCCGGCTCATGCCAGGAGACGGCGGGACCCGCAGGCGTCCGCCGGACGCGCGGCAGGCGTTCTGCCGGCCGCTGACGCACATCACACATGCGCCACACGCCCAGACGGGATAGACCACCACGTTGTTGCCGACCGCGGCGCCCACCACGTCGTCCGCGATCTCGACGATGCGTCCCGCGATCTCGTGGCCCAGGGTCGTGCCGATCGGGACGAGCGCGGTGCCCGCGGCGCGCACCATGACGTCGGTCTGGCACACACCGGCGGCAGCCACCTCGATCAGCACGTCCCCGTGTCGCATGCTTGGCCGTTCCGCCTCGACCTCCTGGACGTTGCCGACGTCCGTCAGCTTGATGGCGCGCATGGTGGCCTTTCGAGCAGGGGGATGAGGCGGGACCGGTCATGATGTCCGGCCGACCGGAGGCGGGTGGCTGCCTCGGAGACGAATGATGTTGCTGATCCTGGGGTGTCTGACATGAGGCTCTCGTCGTCGTGGTGTGGTCATTGTCGGCGCGTGCCACGTCGCTCGCCCACGCATGTTCCGTGCGCCGGAACGAGGCCTGCGACGGCCAGGCTGATCGCTCAGCTGCCCATGGCCATGACCAGCTCGGTGCCCCCGGTGACCCTGATGCACTCGCCGGTGACGTACCCGGACAGGTCGGTGGCCAGGAACTCGACCACGCCGGCGACGTCGTCGGTGGTGCCGAAGCGGCGCAGGGGCACTCCGGCGACCTGTTCGGGGGTGCCGAGGCCGCGCTCGGCCGCCAATGCCTTGATGCGGGCAGTCTCGATGAGCCCGGGCGAGATGCAGTTGGCCCTGATGCCCGACGGCCCCAGCTCCACGGCCAGCGAGCGGGTGTAGCGCACCACGGCAGCCTTGACCGACGCGTACACGGCATTGGACCCGGTCACGGTGTCGATGTCGACGCCGCCCGTCGCGATGTTGACGACGGAGGCGCCGGGACGCGTCAGGTGCGGTGCGGCCGCTCGGCAGCAGTTGACGGTCGTCAACATGTTCGCCCGCCACAACACCTCGATGTCGTCGGACGTCGAGATGGAGGCCTGGCTCCGGCCGATGGGCGTGATGGCGCCACCGGCGTTGTTGACGATCACGTCGATGCTCCCGAACGCGTCGACGGCTCGCGCCATCGCCTCTTCAGCTCCCGCTTGGTCCGACAGATCGGCCTCGACCCCGATCGATCGGCGTCCGAGGGCCTCGATCTCGGCCACGACCGATCCCGCCGTGACGTCCTCGTCCCAGCGCCGCCAGGCGTCGAGATCGCGGTCGACGACCACCACGTCGGCGCCGAGACGCGCGAGCCTGAGGGCGTGGGCGCGGCCCATCCCCCCGCCCGCTCCGGTCACGATCGCGTGCCGTCCTGCCAGCGGTTGTGCTGCGTTCATGAGCTCTCCTCGGAGTGGGTCCGGCGTGCATCGCCAGGAACGTCGGCGACTTCTCAACTATGACTATCATTGACTATGATTACAATCGGCGTCATGGTGGGTGAACCCGTGCGGGCGAGGCGAGGAGGGCGCTGTGACGATTGACTTGACCCTGGCGGACGCCGACCGCGGCGCGCAGTCGTCGGTCGACAAGGCGCTCCAGATGATCGAGTTCATCGCGGCGTGTGAGGGTGAACCCTTCCGGGTCACCGAGATCGCACGCCATGTCGGCGTGCCCAAGAGCACGGCCCACCGCCTGCTCAAGGAGCTCGAGGGCCGTGACTTCGTGGGACGCCTCGACACGAGGTACGTCGCCGGGCAGGCGCTCGCCGTGGCGGGACGGTCCTCTGTCGTGTTGCAGCACGACCGGCTCCGCGAGCTGGCCTACAGCCCTATGACGTGGCTGTTCGAGCGCAGCGACGCGATGGCCGTCCACCTCGCGGTGCTCGACGGCGTCGACGTGCTGTACCTCGACAAGCTGACCAAGCCCGCGGGCACTCGGCTGCCGAGCCGGGTCGGCGGGCGCGTCCCTGCCAACTGCACCGCCCTCGGCAAGGCGCTGCTGGCGTTCGAGGACCCGGCCAAGGTCGAGCTGGTCATGTCGCAACCACTGCCGCGCATCACGCCCTACTCTGTGTCGATGACGCATCAGCTGGCACGACAGCTGGCACGCGCCCGACACGTCGGTTTCGCCAGTGAGCGCGAGGAGGCCTGCCAGGGGTGGGTGTGTGTCGCGGCACCCATCCTGGGCCAGGGGAAGCCCGTGGCCGCCATCTCGCTCTGCGTCCCCAGCATCACGGCGGCACGATCGACCGACAGGCAGCTGGCGGTCTGGGGACGGCTGTCGATGGAGGCCGCCGGAGCCATCGCACGACTGATCGGACCAGCATGACCCTGAATGAAGCGACACCGGCCGACCACGAGGTCACGCTTGCGGATCGATGCGCCCACTGGGCGTCAGTCGACCCGCAGGCGCCGTGCCTGTCGTCCGGTGAGACGACTCGGACCAGGGCCGAGGTGATGGACCGCGGCCGGCGTCTCGCCGCCGGCCTGAGGTCGTCCGGCCGCGGCCCGGGATCCCGCATCGTCTACGTCGGCCGCAACAGCGCCGCC
>JBDSPC010000418.1:0-9095 GCA_039914485.1 Nocardioides sp. | reverse complement strand
GTCGTGCCGACGGTGCTGTCGCCCGTCGTGAAGGCCTGGACCTCCTTGAGGTAGTCCGACCAGTACTCGCTGACGTGCTCGTTCTGTGCCTTGAGCAGATCGACCGCTGCCGCCAGCTGGTCCTCGTCGAGCGCGTAGGGGTTCTCGATGCCGAGGTCCGGCTCGTGCTTCATCAGGAAGAGCGCCGCGTCGGCGATGTAGATCGGCGAGTCGTAGGCGGTGACCTTGCCGCTCTGTGCCGAGGCGTCGTCGAACACGGCGCTCCAGCTGGTCGGCGCCGGCGAGACCTCTTCGGTGTTGTACATGAGCAGGTTGGCGCCGTACCCGTGCGGGATGCCGTAGCTCTGGCCGTCCACGGCGTTCCAGTCACGGTCCTTGAGGAAGCTCCAGACGTCCGCGTAGTTGGGGACCAGGTCGGTGTTGACCGGTTCGACGTCCCCACCCGCGATGAGGCGCAGCGAGGCGTCCCCGGACGCGGACACGACGTCGTACTGGCCCGACTTCATCAGGGTCACCGCCTCGTCGGAGGTGCCGAAGTACTTGACGCTGACCTGGCAGCCGGTGGCCTCCTCGAAGGGCGTCACCCAGTCGACCGCCTTGTCGGTGCTGCCGTCCTCGGCGTAGCCGGGCCACGCGAGAACGCTCAGCTCGCCCTCGTTGTCACCGAGCTCCTCGGCCATGGGCAGGTCGGGTGGCGTGAAGCCGGCGTCCGCGGTCGCGCCACCACCGCCGCCCCCACCGTCGTCGGACTCGGTGCCGCATCCCGCGACCACCACTGCCAATATCGCTGCGCCGACGAGGGCGCGAACGACTCGTGTGCTCTTCATGGTGACTCCTTCTGTGAGTGGCCCCGAGGCGGCCCCCGTCTACGGGGACAGGTCGATGACGTGCTCCTCCTGCCATGACAGGTCGACGCGCTGGCCCTCGGCGACGAGCTGGTCGGCGCCACCGTGGAGGTTCTGGCGGAGCACGGTGAGGGTGTCGCCGCCGTCGACGTCGACGATGTAGTGGTTGACCGATCCGAGGTAGACGACCCCGGTGACCGTCCCGCTGACACGCGGCGAAGGACCGTCCAGGCGGATCTTCTCCGGGCGCACGCTGAACGTTCCCGGCCTGCCCATGATCCGCTGGGCGGCATCGCCGGTCAGCAGGTTGGAGGTGCCGACGAAGCCGGCCACGAACGACGTCGCCGGGGACTCGTAGAGCTCGGTCGGAGTCGCGATCTGCTCGATCCGCCCGGCATTGAAGACGGCGATCCGGTCGCTCATCGTCAGCGCCTCCTCCTGGTCGTGCGTGACGAAGACGAAGGTGATGCCGACCTCGCGCTGGAGCTGTTTGAGCTCGACCTGCATCTCGCGGCGGAGCTTGAGGTCGAGGGCACCGAGCGGCTCGTCGAGCAGCAGCACGCTGGGCCGGTTGACGAGCGCACGCGCCAGCGCAACCCGCTGTCGCTGGCCGCCGGAGAGCTGCTGCGGGCGGCGGTCGCCGTACGCCTCCAGCCGGACCGCTTCGAGGGCCTCGGCCGCGCGCTTGCGCCGGTCGGCGGCGGGCACCTTCTTGACGCGGAGGCCGTACTCGACGTTCTCGCGCACGGTCATGTGCGGGAACAGGGCGTAGTCCTGGAAGACCGTGTTGACGTCGCGGGCGTAGGGCGGCAGCGCGGTCACGTCACGCCCGGCGAGCAGGACGGTGCCTGCCGACGCCTGCTCGAACCCGGCGATCAGTCGCAGGACCGTGGTCTTGCCGGATCCGCTCGGACCGAGCATCGCGAAGAACTCGCCCTCGGCAATGTCCAGGTCGACCCCGTCCACGGCGCGCACGTCCCCGAAGTGCCGCACGAGGCCCCGGAGCGTGATCGCGGCGGTCATGTTGCAGACCTCCTTGCGAGCGGTGGTGTGCAACGGATGCTGTCAGATCCGGTCGCTCACAACAAGAGATCCGAGGTCGGGGCCGAGGGTCAGGCCAGCCCGTTGTCCGCCGTCGCCGCGGGCTTGGCCGGGGTGCGCAGCCAGGCGGTGAAGAAGCCGGTGAGGTCCTGGCCGCTGACCTCTGCGGCGAGCGCCTCGAACTCCTCGGACGTGCCGTTGCCGCCGGACTTGGTGTCGAGCCAGGTGCGGATCAGCAGCCAGAACTTCTCCTCGCCGATGCGGTTGCGCAGCGCCTGCAGGGCCATCCCGCCGCGGTCGTAGATCGGCTCGTCGAAGATGTGCGCGGCGCCGGGGTCGGCGAGCGAGAGCTGCCAGAAGCTGTCGGAGGCGGGGATCCCGTCGTAGCGGGCGCGCATCGTGTCCGCCGCGGGCTTCGCCCCGTGCTGCTCGGCGTATCGCCACTCCATGAAGGTCGCGGCGCCCTCGTTGAGCCAGATGTCGCGCCAGCGGGCGACCGCGACGTCGTCGCCGAACCACTGGTGGGCCAGCTCGTGCACGACGAGGCTGACGTTGTCGGCGCCCACCGAGGGGTAGGTCGGGCGGGTCTGGTTCTCGAGCGCGAAGAAGACGGACAGGCCGGTCGTCAGGCCGCCGGTGACGGAGAACGGGTAGTCCCCGAGGTCGCCCGCGAGCGCGTGCACGATGCCGGGCGTGCGTCCGAGCAGCTTCAGCGAGGCCTTCTGCTCGCCCGCCGACAGCTGCCGCGACACCGCGTTGATCCAGGGCAGGCCGTTGCTGGTGCCCTTCTGGATGGTGAAGTCGCCGGCTGCGAAGAAGGCGAGATAGGACGACATGGGCTCGTCGGCGCGCCACCGCCAGGTGGTGCCGCCCTTGGACTTCTTCTTGCTCACCAGGTTGCCGTTGGCGATCACCTCGCGGCCGGTCGGCACGGTCGTGCTGATGTCGAACAGGGCCTTGTCGCTGGGGTGGTCGTTGGCGGGGAACCACCACGTCGCCATGTGCGGCTGGTTCATCGCGACCGCCTCGCGGTCGTTGGCCAGCCAGTTCTCCTCGCCGGCGTAGCGGTGGGTGCCGGGGTGGCCGGCGTACTTCACCGTGACCGTGTGGCTCGAGCCTGCGGTCAGGGGGGTCGCGGGCGTGATCGCCAGCTCATGGCGCGTCTGGTCGACCTCTGCGGCGACCCCGTCGACCCTGACCGAGCTCACGCGCAGCAGGAAGTCGAGGTTGAAGCGGCTCAGGTCGGCCGTGGCGGTCAAGGTGATCCTCGTGGTGCCCTTGAGCGCCTGGCCCTTCACGTCGTAGCGGTTCTTGATCTTGTACGCCGCAACGTCGATGCCCCCATTGCCGTCGAGCGGCCAGTAGGGGTCGCCGATCCCGCTGGCGCCCGGCGCCGGGGCGCTCCGATCGTCCGACGCTGCGGCGTACGCACCGGAGAACAGCAGGGGCAGGGACACGGCGACGGCCAGCGAGCGGGCCAGGTTGCGAGGCATCACGCCCAGCAACCTACCGCCGCCGGGTAAATGGGTTGCCGCACCGGTCGGGCGGCCGCCACCATGGTCTCGAGGGCGCACTCCGCGCCACCAGATGAGAGGAGCCGTGACATGTCCATCACTGTCCTTGGCCTGTCCGCAGACCGTCCCTCTCATTCCTGGAGCACCATTGTCTTCGCACACTCCGGGCTCGGCTGACGAGCTCGACCCCCCGGCACCCGCCGGATTTGGCACCTTCGACTTCCGCGTCTACGACGAGCGCCTCGCGTCCAACCAGCGCTGGTCCACCTTTCTCGACATCGAGCCGCTCATGCGCGGCCCCGAACCGCGCCCCGACTGGGTGGTGACGTCGCAGGGCGCCATCGACACCGAGCTCGGCATCCTCAAGACCGGCAAGGAAGCCGACGTCTTCCTGATCGAGCGCGCCGATCCGTTCGATCCCGACAGCGGCGTGATCATGGCCGCCAAGCGCTACCGCGACACCGACCACCGCACCTTCCACCGCGCGGCCAGCTACACCGAGGGCCGTTCGATGAAGCGTTCCCGCGACGAGCGCGCCCTCAAGCGCAAGTCCACCTGGGGGCGTCTGGTGGCGGCCGGCGAGTGGGCGATCTCGGAGTGGGGCGCGTTGAAGCGGTTCCACGAGTTGGGCCTGCCGGTGCCCTACCCGGTGCAGATCGAGGGCACCGAGATCCTGATGGAGTGGATCACCCATGACGGCGACACGGCTCCGCGGCTGGCGCAGACCCGCCCGGCGCCGGACCTGTTGGCGTTCTACTACGAGCAGCTCCGCGACTCACTTGCCACGATGGTGCAGTCCGGCATCGTGCACGGCGACCTGTCGCCGTACAACACGCTCGCCGCAGGCGAACGCCTCGTCATCATCGACCTCCCGCAGATCGTCGACCTCGTCGGCAACCCGCAGGGGATGGACTTCCTGCTCCGGGACTGCACGAACATGTGCACGTGGTTTCGGGCACGAGGGCTCGAGGTCGACGAACAGGAGCTGTTCGGGGAGCTGATGGCGCACGCGTTCTGACTAGGGTTCGCGTGTGAAACGAACCCGGGGGCGAGTCGTCGATGTCATCACGCTGGACGAATTCGACCGGCGGCTCGCCTCGGGCGTGCGCTCGCTGGCCGGCTGGCGGGTGACGGGTCTCGACCTGCGCTCCCGCGGCCCGGCGCTGGCCTCGGTGGTGGTCGAGCAGTCGCTCTTCCTGAACTGCACGTTCACGCCCGCGGTGGAGGAGGCCGTACGCCGCCGCGGGGCCGTCGTCGTGCCGCGGGTGCCGCACGTGCCGCTCGACACCTTCCGCAGCGCGCTGTACTCGCCGCGCGAGCTCTACGACACGATCGACTACGCCGACTCTCTTGACGCCCGCACCTATGCCTGGTCGCGCGGGGAGCCCAGTCAGGACGACGCGCTCGCCCAGGCGCTGCACGACCACTCGATCGACACCGCCCTCGAGACGTGGGTGGAGGGCCGGTCGATCGTGGGCGTGATGGGCGGGCACGAGCTGCACCGGGGATCTGCTGCGTACGCCGATGCGGCGCACCTCGGCAGGTTGCTCGCGGCGTCCTTCACGGTCGCCACGGGTGGCGGGCCGGGCGCGATGGAGGCAGCCAACCTCGGAGCCTTCCTCTCGGCCGCTCCGTCGTCGGGGCTGGACTCGGCGCTGGCCGCGCTGGGCGCCGTACCCACCTTCGAGCGGGACATCGAGGCCTGGGCCGATGCGGCCTTCGAGGTGATCGACGCCCACTCCCCCGGTGTCGAGTCGCTCGGCATCCCGACCTGGCACTACGGCCACGAGCCGCCGAACCCGTTCGCCACGGCGATCGCGAAGTACGTCCGCAACGCCACCCGCGAGGCGATCCTGCTGGAGGTGTGCAACGCCGGGATCGTGTTCCTGCCCGGCGCGGGCGGAACGGTTCAGGAGATCTTCCAGGACGCGTGCGAGAACTACTACGCCGACGAGTCGTCCCTCGCGCCGATGGTGCTGGTCGGGGTCACGCACTGGACCTCGAGCGTGCCGGCGTGGCCGCTGCTCTCGGCGCTTGCCGCCGGGCGCGCGATGGAAGGGCACGTGCACCTTGTCGACACGGTCGACGAGGCCATGGAACTGCTCAAGCCCGGCGGCTGACGGGCTCGGGGCCACTTTCCCGAGGCTCGACCGGCAACACGCCGTACGGCGAACCCGACGCGCCGCACGAAAGCGTCGGCGCGCCTCAGGAGCGGCCCCTCCCGTCCTCGACGACAGAGAAGTCGGGCTAGCGTCGCCAGCGTGCTGCCCAGACCAACGCGCCGCCTGCGCTTTCGCGAGATGACCGACGAGGACCTCGACAACCTGACCGAGACGTTGTCGGCCCCCGACCCGCATCGGTCCGATCACCCACCTCGCACGCGCGCAGACGCCGAGCGCTGGATCGCGTGGAACCGGGACAACTACGACCGGCACGGATTCGGCCTGTGGGTGCTCGAGACGCACGACGGACGGTTCGTGGGCGACTGCGGACTGACGATCCAGGAGGTGGAGGGCGAGGACTTCGTGGAGTTCGGCTGGCACGTCCACCCCGATCACCGGCGGATGGGGTACGCCGCGGAGGCCGCCGCCTCGGTCCGGTCGGTCGCTGAAGAGGCGAGGGTCGCCGACCACCTGATCGCGATCATCCGTCCGGAGAACGTCGCCTCGCAGGGCGTGGCTCGCAAGATCGGGCTCGACCTCGAGCGCGAGGCCTTCAAGCACGGAGGCGAGGTGCTGATCTTCGGCGTGACGGTCTCAGGGTCCGGGGTTTCGTGACGGTCGCTGCGCGACCTCCTCAACCACCGGAATCGCAGCACTCACGCCCAGGCGACGATGCCCTCGGCGCCGTTCCACCGGGCGACCAGGGCGGGACCGGCATGCTCGACTGACGCGAGGTCGGTCGCGAGGTGCACGTCGATCCCTTCGGGCGATGCGGCTGCGTTGCTGACGGCCAGCTCGAGCGAGGGCTCGCGGGTGCCGACGAGGGTGTCGCCGTCATGGATCTCGAGGGCTGCCTGCTCCTGCTGGCCGGCGAGGGCGCGTTGGTAGGCCGCTATCGCGACCGGGTCGCCGGTGGCGTCGTAGATCCAGCGCGTGCCCAGGGCCGAGTGCTCCATCGTGGTGATCAGGTGGTCCTCTGCGCCGTCGAGCGGGGCCGCGCGGTAGGTCAGGACGGCCTGCCGTACGGCGCCACCGCGCGTGACGAGCAGGGCCTCGATGCCGACCTCGCCGGCGGGGTCGTCGAAGCGGTAGCTGGCGACCTGCTCCAACGGCGCGTCACCTGCGACCTCGCTGCCGAGCCACTGCTCGAGGAGCTCGAGCTTGGACGGGGTGATCGTTGCGCGGTGGATGATCGCCATGCAGCGAGCCTAACCATCGGACCGCCAAGTCAGCCCGCTCGACGCCTCGAGGTTCGTGCGACGCGGCCGCCGCAGACCTCGCGGTAGTGCTCGACGAGGCGGTCGTTGACGGCCTGCCACGAACGCCCCTGGACGCTGCGGTGGGCGGTCGCGGCGACCTGCGCACGGAGGTGCGGGTCGTCGACCAGCAAGGCGACGTACGCCGCAAGCTCGGTGCCGTTGCCGGGCTGGTAGAGGAAGCCGGCGCCCTCGTCGACGACGTCGATCGGGCCGCCGGCGCGTGGCGCGACGACGGGGACTCCGCTGGCGAGGGCTTCCTGGGCGGACTGGCAGTAGGTCTCGTGGCGGCCGGTGTGCGCGAAGACGTCGAGCGTGGCGTAGGCGCGGCTGAGCTCCTCGCCGTGCAGGACACCCAGGAAGGCGGCGCCCGGCAGCAGCGCACGCAAGTGTGCTTCCTCCGGACCGCCACCCACGATCACGAGCCGGACGCCCGCGAGCTTCTCGACGTGCGCGAGCAGCTCCAGCTCCTTCTCCGGCGCGAGGCGGCCGACGTACCCGACGAGGGTCTCGCCGTTCGGCGCCAACGAAGCATGGAGGCGGGCGTCGCGGAAGCCGGGGTCGAACATCTCGAGGTCGACGCCGCGCGGCCAGCGCGCCAGGCCCGGGACCTGCATCTCCTCGAGCTGTCGGACCGAGGCGGTCGAGGGCGCGAGCGTGCGGTCGACCGAGACGTGGATCATCCGCGTCAGCCTGGACATGGCCGCGACACCACCGGCGATGCCGTAGCGCTCGGCGAAACCGACGAGGTCGGTCTGGTAGATCGCCACCGTGGGGATGCCGAGCTCACGGGCGGCCTTCGCGGCCTGGTAGCCGAGCGTCGCGGGCGAGGCGATGTGCACCACGTCCGGCTGGAAGCGCAGCATCTCCGTGCGGAGGCGGCGCCGGGTCTCGAGCCCGATGCGGAAGTCCTTGTAGAACGGGAGGCTCGCGCCCCGGGCGATGGTCACCGGGAAGCCGGCATAGGTCTCAGGACCGGTCGGCGCGAACACCTCGGCGACGTGGCCCTCGGCGGCCAGGTGCTCCAGGACGCGACGCACGGAGTTGGTGACGCCGTTGACCTGGGGCAGGAACGACTCGGTCACGACCAGCACCCGCAGGCGGTCGGGATTCGTCCGCCGCGACTGCAGCGGGATCAGGTTGGACCTGGAGAAGGTCGTGTTGGAGACGGCTGACTGTCGATCAGGTCGACGCAACGTGGCCATGGCGCCACCATGGCGACGCGGTCACAACAGCGCGGGTGAGGCGTGCAGACGACACGTGAACACCCGTTGACCGGACTTATTCAGCGGCAGCGAGCTGTCCGCAGGCGGCGTCGATGTCACTGCCGCGGGTGTCGCGCATGGTCGTGGCGATGCCGGCTGCGTTGAGGCGGCGGACGAACTCGTCCATGTCCTCCTCGCGCGAGCGCGTGAACTGCGACCCGGGGATGTCGTTGAGCGGGATCGGGTTGACGTGCACCCAGGCCCGGCCGCGGCCGTTGTCGGCGAGCACCTCGGCCAGCCGGTCAGCACGCCAGGCCTGGTCGTTGATGTCGCGCATCATGGCGTATTCGATGGAGACGCGTCGGCCCGTCTTCTCGAAGTACTCATAGGCCGCAGCCACGGTCTCCTCGACGGAGAACTTCGTGTTGATCGGGACCAGCTCGTTGCGCAGCTCGTCGTCGGGGGCGTGCAACGACAGCGCCAACGTGACCGGGACGCCCTCGTCGGCGAGCTGCTTGATCCGCGGTACCAGGCCGACCGTGGACACGGTGACGTGGCGCGCGGAGAGCCCGAGGCCCGCGGGCGCGGGGTCGGTCAGGCGGCGTACGGCATTGACGGTCGCCTTGTAGTTGGCGAGCGGCTCGCCCATGCCCATGAAGACCACGTTGGACAGACGTCCCGGTCCCCCGGCGACGTCGCCGTTCGCCATCGCCCGGGCGCCCACGACGACCTGGTGCACGATCTCGGCGGTCGACATGTTGCGCTGCAGGCCACCCTGACCGGTGGCGCAGAACGGGCAGGCCATGCCGCAGCCGGCCTGGCTGGAGATGCAGATCGTGGCGCGGTCCTTGTAGCGCATCAGCACCGACTCGACGAGGGATCCGTCAGAGAGCTTCCACAGCGTCTTGACGGTCTTGCCGCGGTCGGCCTCCTGCTGCCGGATGGGGTCCATCAGGTCGGGCAGGAGTGCGCTGACCAGCTCGTCGCGCTGGCCGGCCGGGAGGTCGGTCATCTCGGCGGGATCGTGGACCAACCGCCCGAAGTAGTGGGTCGAGAGCTGCTTGGCGCGGAA
>JBDSPC010000400.1:0-5244 GCA_039914485.1 Nocardioides sp. | reverse complement strand
GCGATGTTCTGCCGGCCGGTGGCGTAGGGCAGCAGGTTGCGGGTCGCACCCTGGAGCATGGTCGAGACGGAGCGTGAACGGATGCGGGCGAGGTAGCGCTCACCCATGCGCGAGATCTCCTCGTCGCCGAGGAAGATGCGGCCGGCGCTGGGTTTCTGGATGCCGCCGAGCAGCGTCAGCAGCGTCGACTTGCCCGATCCCGACGGCCCGAGGAAGGCGACCCGCTCGCCCGGTGCGATGACAAGATCGACGCCGCGCAGCGCGACGACGTCGTGTCCGCCGAACGTCTTGTAGAGGTGGACGACTCCCTCGCAGCGGACGCCCAACCCCCCTGCCGGTCCACCCACGCGCGTGTCCTCGCCGGCCACGAGTGCTCCCCCGATGCTCATAGTGCGGGCCAAGATACGCCCCTCTCGATGTGAGGTGTGCGAACCCGGTGCCGCGGTCGGTCGGCGCGGCGTAGGCTGCGTCCCATGTCGATCAAAGTCGCCCTCGTGAACGACGACGAGGTCGTCGTTCGCGGTCTCGATTCCATGCTGCGAAATTACGGCGAGCACGTCGAAGTGGTCGAGCTCAACGCCTCCACCCCGGTCTCGGCCGGCGTCGACGTGGCGCTCTACGACACCTTCGGGATGGGTCAGGGCAACGGCCCCACCGTCGCCGCGCTGGTGGCCAACCCGCGCGTGTCCAAGGTCGCCGTCTACACCTGGAACTTCCAGCCCTGGCTGGCCCGGGACACCCTGACGCAAGGCGTGCAGGGCTATCTCTCCAAAAGCCTGAAGGCATCCGACCTGGTCGACGCCCTCCTCCTGGTCCACTCCGGTCGGGTCGTGTGCTCGCCGGACCCCGGTCGTCGGCCGATCGTCGGGGGCGACTGGCCCGGTCGCGAGGAAGGGCTGACCGCCCGCGAGGCCGAGGTCCTCTCGATGATCACCATGGGCATGAGCAACCAGGAGATCGCGGAGCGCACGTTCCTCTCCCTGAACTCCATCAAGTCCTACATCCGGTCCTGCTACCGCAAGATCGACGTCGACAGCCGTACCAAGGCCGTGCTCTGGGGTGTGGCGCACGGACTGCGGCCCGATCGTCTCCGGATTGCCGGTTCGCAGGCTCAGCCGTCGGTCCAGGAAGAGGCCGAGCCCGAGCTCACGGCCTGAGGTACACCGGCAGCACGTAGCCGCCGCATCGCCTGGTCGTTGTCCTCCCGACACCTTGGAGGGTCTCGTGACCATGGCCATCACCCGCCGCACCGCCGGCGTCCTCACAACGCTGCTGCTGGGCGTCTCGCTGCTCGCCGGCTGGGGCTTGACCGGCGACGCGCAGGCTGCCGGCTCGGCACCTGTCGCCGGCGTGCCCGATCCGGGGAGCACGGCGCAGCGCCCCGCCGCCAAGCGCTTGCCGCGGCTGCGGGTGTCGGTGCTCTCCAACCGGGCCGACATGATCTCGGCCGGCGACGCACTGGTCGTCGTCAAGGTGCCGCGCAGGGTCGACCCCCGGAAGGTGGTCGTCAAGGTCGGCAGGCGCCACGTCACCCACTCGTTCAGGGTGCGCCCCGACGGTCGCTTCATGGGGCTGCTGAAGCGCCTCGAGGTCGGACGCAACGTCGTGAGGGCCACCGCGCCGAAGGCTCGGGCCGGCCGACAGGTCATCACCAACTTCCCCAACGGCGGTCCGGTCTTCGCAGGCCCGCAGCCCGGGCCCTACCAGTGCCAGGACACCGCACGCGACGCCCAGTGCAACCAGCCCGTCGCCTACTCCTGGCTGTACAAGTCCACCAATCCCCTCCAGGCCGGCCTGTCGGCCTACGACCCGAAGAACCCGCCCACCGACGTCGCGATGACGACCACCGACGAGGGCATCAAGGTGCCGTTCGTCGTGCGGCGTGAGGACGGCTTCCAGGACCGCGACCGCTACTCGATCCTCACGCTCTTCACCCGCGGCAAGACCTGGAAGGCGTGGCGGCCCCAGCCCCAGTGGAACCACAAGGTGCTCGCCACGCACGGCGGCGGGTGTGGTGCGTCGTACGCACCGGGGACCCCGCGCCTGGACGACTACTCCGGCACCATCCCGGCGGTCCCGGGCATCGAGAGCAGCTACGTCACTGCGCTCGGCAAGGGCTTCGCGGTGTTGTCGACGGCGCTCAACAACACCGGCCACAACTGCAACGTCGCTGTCGAGGCGGAGTCGATGATGATGGCCCGTGAGCGCCTGGTGGAGAGGTACGGCGAGGTCCGCTACCTCATCGGCACGGGCTGCAGCGGCGGGTCGATCGCGCAGCACACCATCGCCAACGCGTACCCGGGGATCTACCAGGGCCTCGTCACGACCTGCTCCTACCCCGACGTGTTCACCGCGGGCGCGCAGTTCGCCGACTACCACCTGATGCGCAAGTACTTCGAGGACCCCTCGCGGTGGTCACCCGGCACCGTCTGGCTGCCGACGCAGATGGCCGACGTGGAGGGCCACATCAGCCACCTCAACGCGGTCGTCGCCGACGAGGGTCTCTTCAAGGAGGCGATCAACCCCGAGAGCGAGTGCCCTGGGACGACGGCTCCCGTCGCCGGAGATGCGTCGACCCGCTTCGACTCCGACACCAACCCCGCCGGCGTCCGGTGCTCGATCCTCGACATCAACAGCCAGCTCCTCGGCCTCCGGCCGGAGTCGGCGTGGTCGGCCCAGGAGAAGGCGGCCGGGCGCGGGTTCGCCGGCGTCCCGTTCACCAACACCGGCGTGCAGTACGGCCTCAACGCACTCGCCCGCGGCACCATCACACCCGAGCAGTTCGTCGACCTCAACGAGAAGGTCGGTGGTCTCGACATCAACGCCGACCCGACCCCCGGCCGTATCCAGGGCGACCCGGCGTCGATCGCGCGGGCCTATCGCACCGGCCTCATCAACGAGATGAACCACCTGGACGAGGTCGCGATCATCAACCACGGCGGGCCCGACCCCGGGATCGCGCACGACTACTCCCACGCCTGGTGGACCGAGACACGCCTGGAGCGCGACCAGGGGCACACCGACAACCGCGTCATGTGGTTCGGTCCGACGCCGCTGATCGGCGACCCGACCTGGGCCACCGAGGCGTTCCTCGCGATGGATGGCTGGCTGGCGGCCGTGGAGAAGGACAAGCGCAAGGTCCCGCTCGCGAGCAAGGTCGTCACCGACCGGCCCGCGACGGTCACCGACCGCTGCAACGGCGTGTGCGGCAACGACCTGACCCAGCTCAGACTCTCGACCCCGCGGCAGGAGGCCGGCGGCGACATCGCCAACGACGTGGTCGCGTGCCAGCTGAAGCCGCTGGACCGCGCGTCGTACCAAACGCTGCTGCCCTTCACGGACGCGCAGTGGGCGCGCCTCCAGGCGGCCTTCCCGACCGGGGTGTGCGACTGGACCAGGCCCGGCTCCGGGCAAGGACCTGCCGAGACGTGGCTGGGCTACGGCACCGCGACCACGGTCGTGTACGGCGGTCGTCCACTCCCCGCTTTGCCCGCGCGCTCGGCTGCCGGGCTCATGTCTGCGTCGTTCCGGGAGCTGCTGCGGAAGTAGCGAGCGACCCGCTCCGCCGTACCATGGGGCCAGTGAACTCCCCGCATGACGCGAGCATCGACCCCTCGGACCTGGCGACGACCCTCCGCGTCCTCGGCCAGCTGCACCGGGTGCCGGACGACCACCCCGACCACATCACGGTCAAGCGGGCGGCGTCGCACATGTACAAGGCGATCAAGGCCGAGCGCAAGCTCGCCAAGCGGGCCGAGGAGCTGGCCCACGACCGCGCGATCACCGAGCTGACGGCCACCGGCTCACCGGTGCGGATCGACGACGAGACGTCCGGCATCCCGCTCGTCTCCAACGCCCCGGGCGCCTTCGCCGGCGAGCTGCTCAACCCGCGTGGGTGCTACATCTGCAAGAGCGACTACACGCTGGTCGATGCGTTCTACCACTGGCTCTGTCCCTCCTGCGCGGCCTTCAGCCACAGCAAGCGCGACCAGCGCACCGACCTCACTGGCAAGCGCGCGCTGCTCACCGGCGGCCGCGCGAAGATCGGCATGTACATCGCGCTGCGCCTGCTCCGCGACGGCGCGCACACCACGATCACGACCCGCTTCCCCAAGGATGCGGTCCGCCGGTTCTCGTCGCTGCCCGACTCCGGCGACTGGCTGCACCGGCTCAAGGTCGTCGGGATCGACCTGCGCGACCCCACCCAGGTCATCTCGCTGGCGGACGACGTCGCAGCCGCGGGCACGCTCGACATCCTGATCAACAACGCCTGCCAGACCGTACGCCGCACACCGGGCGCCTACGCCCCGCTGGTCGACGCAGAGCTGGCTCCGCTCCCGACCGACCGGGAGCTCGCGGAGATGATGACGTTCGACGAGATCTCGTCGGCTCACCCGGCCGCCATCGCCGGCGCCCTGTCGGACACGGCGATCGCGCACCACCTCGGCGAGAGCCCGGAGGCGGCACTCGCCGCCCACAACGCGGCCTCGCTGACCGCCCTCGCGCTGACGGCCGGCCACGCGTCCCTCGACGCGCACATTGCGGGCACCGCCGTCGACGCGGGCGGCCTGCTCCCCGACGTACAGCTGAACAACTCCTGGACCCAGACGGTCGGCGAGGTCAACCCGCTCGAGCTGCTCGAGGTGCAGCTGTGCAACTCGATCGCGCCCTTCCTGCTCGTCTCGCGACTCCGCCCGGCACTCGCCGCGGCTGCCCTCTCGGCGTCGTCCGGACGCGCGTACGTCGTGAACGTGTCGGCGATGGAGGGACAGTTCGGCGGCCGTCGCTACAAGGGCGCCGGGCACCCGCACACCAACATGGCGAAGGCCGCGCTCAACATGCTGACGCGCACCTCGTCGGACGAGATGTTCGAGACCGACAAGATCCTGATGACCGCCGTCGACACCGGCTGGATCACCGACGAGCGCCCGCACGCCGACAAGCTCCGGATCGCGGCCGAGGGCTGGCACGCGCCGCTCGACCTCGTCGACGGCGCCGCCCGCGTCTACGACCCGGTCGTGCTCGGCGAGGCCGGCGAAGACCTCTACGGCTGTTTCGTCAAGGACTTCAAACCGTCCCCCTGGTGAGGCTCGCTCGTCCCACCACGCGCCAGTGATTGACTCGGGCCATGAGCCACCTCGAGACCGCAGACGAGTTCCACGCCCGCGTTGCCGCCGCCACCGACGACGAGGGCCGACTCCCGGTCGCCATCGAGCTGATGCCGGGGTGGGACATCTTCCCCTT
>JBDSPC010000384.1:0-3344 GCA_039914485.1 Nocardioides sp. | reverse complement strand
GCCTTCAGCATCAGCCCGACCTCAGCGGACGAGACGGGCTCGGTGACCGAGGCGGTCGCCGCCGCCGTACGCGTGGTCCGCGAGTCCGGCCTCCCCAACGAGACCAACGCGATGTTCACCAACATCGAGGGTGAGTGGGACGAGGTGATGGCCGTGGTGAAACGCGCCGTCGAGGTGGTCGCCGAGGTGTCGCCCAGGGTCGGGCTCGTGCTCAAGGCCGACATCCGTCCCGGCTACGACGGGCAGCTGAGCGCCAAGGTGGAGCGCATCGAGTCGGCGCTGCGTTCGTGAGCGAGCCAGCCGTCGAGCAGCAGCACCCTGCGGAACCGGGCTTCGAGCCCACCCGCCCCGGTCGCTACGTCCTGGCGGCCGCGGTGACGATGGCGCTCGTCCTGGTGATCGGGGCGGTGCTGATCACCGTGCTGGTGCGCAACGTGGAGTCCGCTGACCTGAGCTCGGTCGCGGTCTACGAGGACCTCCCGACCACTCACGTCGCCGGCGACGTCGACTACGACGTCACGCCGCCGGTCGGCGGTCCGCACGCCGACCGGTGGCTGGCGTGCGGCGTCTACGACGTGCCGGTGCCCAATGAGAACGCCGTGCACGCCCTCGAGCACGGCACGGTCTGGATCACCTACGAGCCCGGTCTCCGTCGGGGCGACATCGACCGCCTCGCGGGTCAGCTTCCCGACGAGGGGATCCTGTCGCCGTACGACGGACTGCCCGGCCCGGTGGTCGTCACCGTGTGGGGACGACAACTGGTCCTGGACGGTGCCGACGACGAACGCCTCGGGCTGTTCCTGAGCGAGTACGGCGACGGGCACACCGCGCCCGAGCCGCTCGCGTCGTGCTTCGGCGGCGTGGACGTGACGGGCGAGCCGACCACCTCCGCCTGAGGGGGTCAGCCCGGCAGCGGCACGTGGTGGACGCGGTCGGCGCTGAAGGACGAGATCCACACCTCGCCCGCCGACACGTCCAGGTCCAGGTTGGCGTTGTCGTAGAGCGCGACGTCGTCGCCGAGCGCCTGCTCGGACACCAGCTCGCCGGTCGCGGCGTCCAGGACGACCAGGCGCGGGCCCTCCTCGGCGACCACGAGCACTCGGTTGCCGACGGCGACGACGGAGTCGGGCAGGCCGGACACCTCGGTCCGGGCGCCGGGCTCGAGGGTGTCGGGGGCGAGGGCGACGACCTCGTCGGAGAACGTGCAGGCCACCCAGACGCTGCCGCCTGCCTGTGCCATTCCCTGCGGACCGGTGCAGACCTTGGGAGATCGGCGTACGGCGAGGGTGCGCGGGTCGACGCGCAGCACCCGGTCGTCGCGGAACTGTGCGACGTAGAGCGCGTCCGAGCCCGCCAGGACCAGGCGGGCGCCGACCCCGATGTCGACCCGGTCGACGATGCGCCGCGTGTCCGGGTCGATCCGGGCCAGGGTGCCGGCGTCCTGCTCGACCAGCCAGAGCGAACCGAAGCCGGCGGTGACGCCCTCCGGCCCGGCGCCGGTCGCGATGCGGTCGGTGACCTTGCCGGTGGCCTGGTCGACGCGCAGCACGCGCTCGCCGCGGAACGAGGTGACCCACACTGCGCCGTACGCCGCGACCGCGCGCAGCGGCGTGCCCGGGATGGCGACCTCGAGGTCTGGCTCAGTCGCACTCGCGGGGATGCGCACGACCTGGTCGTCGCCGCTGACGACGACCCACACGGCGTCGTCGCCCTGAGCGGTGACGCCGACCGGGCCGGCGCCGACCTCGACGGCCGGGGCCGTCTCGACCGCCGGTGTCGCGGACGTGGTGGGCGATGGCGAGGCTGTCCCGCCCTCAGGCTCCTCGCCGGCGTCGCCGCCACAGGCGGACAGGACGAGAGCCAGGGTGGCGGCACCGGCGGCTGCGAGACGGCGACTCATGCTCGGAGGCTAGTGCTCAGAGTGGGACGGTGTCGAGATTTCTCGACACCTGATCAGGCGACGGGGAACGCCGTCGCCGCCTGGGCGAAGGCGTCGAAGCCCTCCGCCCGGAGGCTGTAGACGTTGGCCTCGCCCGACGCGACCTCGAGCTGGATGAGTCCGGCGGAGCGCAGCAGGGCCAGGTGGTGGAGCAGGGTCGTGCGCGGGCTGTCCAGTGCCTCGCAGAGCTGCGGCAGCGTCGCCGGTGCCAGTCGCAGGGTGTGCAGCAGCCTGATCCGGGTGTCGTCGCCGACCGCGCGGCCGAACTCGCGCAGGTGTGCTCCGGCATCGTCCGCGACGCCGTCGGCCAGTGGGGGATGCAGGATCACCGTGCGGTCCACCTCGTCGACGACCACGAGGATCGGGGCCACGCCTGGCGACGACACCAGGACCACGTCCTCGAGCGCGCCCGTCCGGTAGTTGATCCCCGTCGCCACCTCGCCCAGGAGCCGTTCGGGCCCGACCTCGGCAAGTCGCTGCCGGATGCGGGGGAGCGGTGTCGCTCGCGGCGCATGGGGGAGCCCGTCGATCACGGCCAGGCAGGTGCGCGTGATCAGAGCGGGCTCAGTGGACAGCAGCCACGGCGTGACCTGCAGCGGGGTCTCTCCCAGGGCAGCGCGCCAGGCCGCGCGGGCCCGCCGGTCCCCGGCGACCCCGGCCCGGATGGTGGCGTCGTCGAGTCGTGATCGGAGCTGGTGTCGGCGGGCGCCGGTCAGCATGAGCCGCAGCTCGACGGGATCGGTCGCGGCGACCTGCGCCCGCAGCGCGTCCACGGTCCAGACCCCGGTCAGGGCGGTCAGGGGTCCGGCCAGGTTGATCCAGCCGAACCTCCCGAAGCGGGCCGCGTCGCGGAGCAGTCGCGATCCTCCGGCGGCGCGCGCTGCGGCATACGACGACTGGCCGGTGTGGAAGACGCCGCGCCAGTCGGGGTCGGCGATCGCGGCAGCGGACATCAACAGCTCGACGCCGGACCCGGCGCCCAGGCGGACCCGGATCGACATGGGCACATCCTGCACGAGACCCGCCGGGTGCGGGTGTAGACAGGCGACACCACGTCGGCGATGTCATTCCCGACTGGGGTGGCGCCGACGCGACGTTCACCCTGGCCGCGATCGAGGAGCCGCGACTGTTGCTCTACACCTCGCGGCGCGGGCGGACCGACCTGACCTGGTGTCTGCACGTGTCCCCGCACGCCGGTGGCAGCCGCGTGCACCTGCGGCTCCGCCTCGGGCCCGTACGGCGACGACGGCTCGCCGAGGTCGGCGGCGGCCTGGTCGACGCGCTGACCGTCGCGGGGCTGGCCGCCGGCCTGCGTGAGCGAGTGCGTTCCTGAGTCGAACCGGTGTCATGTCGAACACATGTTCGATAGACTGGTCGGATGCCCACCTACGCCACACCTCCCGGT
>JBDSPC010000358.1:0-8292 GCA_039914485.1 Nocardioides sp. | reverse complement strand
GCCGGGATCAGCACGAATGTCGTCGGCGACGTCGCCGACACCGACCCGCGGCACCGGGCACTGCTCGCCTGGGTGCTGCGCGAGTCCGTGACCAACGTCGTCCGCCACGCGCACGCCACGACCGTTTCCGTCGAGCTCACCCGCACCGGCCTCGTCGTCGCCGACGACGGCGCCGGGTTCGAGGCCACCGGCGCCCGCGAGGGCAACGGCCTGCGCGGCATGCGCGAGCGAGTGTCGGCGGCCGGTGGCACACTCGAAATTTCGGGGGCCCTCGGGACTCGCCTGCAGGTCGTGCTGCCGTGAGCCCCAGAAGGATTCGCCTGCTGCTGGCCGACGACCAGGCCCTCGTCCGCGGCGCCCTCGCCGCCCTCCTCGACCTCGAGCCCGACCTCGTCGTCGTCGCCCAGGTCGGTCGCGGCGACGAGGTCGTGGCCGCCGCGCGTGACTCCCGGGCTGAGGTCTGCCTGCTCGACATCGAGATGCCCGGCCTGACCGGCATCGAGGCGGCGGCGCTCCTCCGGGACGAGCTGCCCGGGGTGCGGTCGCTGATCGTGACGACCTTCGGCCGCCCCGGCTACGTCCGGCGGGCGCTCGACGCCGGGGCCGCCGGCTTCGTCGTCAAGGACACTCCTGCCAAACAGCTCGCAGACGCCGTACGCCGCGTGCACGCCGGTCTGCGGGTGATCGACCCGGACCTTGCGGCGGAGTCGCTGATGGCCGGGCCGAGTCCGCTGACCGCGCGCGAGGCCGAGATCCTGGCGTGGTCGCTCGACGGGTCACCGGTGTCGGCGATCGCCGCCCGCGCCCACCTGTCGGTGGGCACCGTCCGCAACCACCTGTCCGCCGCGATCGGCAAGACGGGCGCGACGACCCGGGCCGAGGCGGCCCGGCTGGCGCAGGCCAACGGCTGGCTCTGAGGAGTCAGACCTCGCGGCGCTCCTCGACGACGGTGGTGTGCGAACGGCAGCGGTTCGCGATCAGGCCGAGCACGATGCCGAGCGCGCCGGCCAGGATCAGGATCCAGCCGACCGTCGTGGTGGCGACGACGTCATCGACGGAGGCCGGCAGGTCGACCGATCCGGTGACAAGGATCGCGCCGATGACGAGCAGGACGATGCCAACACCAAAACCCATGACGACTCCTTCTTCCTCGGTACGGCGGGGGCGCGCACCACGCCACGACCATAGGCGCCTCGCGTCCCGCTGTCCGGTTCCTTCGACCTGAGTCTCGAGAAGACTCAGGTCGAAGAGCCGCCCAGGGGCAGGGTGAGTACGGCGACCCCGTCGGCGCTGATCCGGACCGGGACGCCCCAGTCCTGCTGATGCATGTGGCAGGCCGCTCCCTCGCCGCCGTCGGCATCGCAGGACGCCGCCCGGGCGGCGATGTGCAGCACCCCGTCGCCGACGTGCGGGTCGAGGACGAGCTCGCGGGAGAGATCGGTGCCGCGCCCCTCGCCGCTCCTGATCAGGCCCGGCGGGGTGGACGTGATGTGCAGCTGCGAGGACGGGCCGAAGCGGTCGTCGACCTTCTGGCCGGGCGGCGGGGTGAAGGGCACGTCGAGGCGCAGGGACGCTGCCACTTCGGTGACTGGTCGCTGCGTCGTGTGGCTGAAGTCGTCGGCGGCGACCTTCGCGTCGAGCGGGATCCGGGTGAGTCGGTGGGCGGACGACTCGACGACGACGAGGTCGCGGCCTTCGACGTACAGGCCGCTCGGCTCGCTGAGATCACTCGCGATCGTGGTCAGCTCACCGGAGGCGAAGCGGCGGATCGCGCCGTTGTAGGTGTCGGCGACGGCGATCGATCCGTCGGGGAGCACGGCGACGCCGAGCGGGTGCTGCAGGAGCGCGTCGGCGGCCGGGCCGTCGCGGAAGCCGAAGTCGAAGAGGCCGGTGCCGACCGCCGTGTGCACACGACCGTTGTGGAGGTAGCGCAGGGACGAGGTCTCCGAATCGGCCAGCCACAGGCGGTCCCCGTCGACCGCGAGGCCGCTGGTCTGGGCGAACCAGGCCTCGGCGAGCGGACCGTCGAGCAGCCCCTCGTTCGCCGTACCCGCCGCGACCTCGAGCACGCCGGTGAGCGGGTCGAACGTCCACAGCTGGTGCACGCCTGCCATCGCGATCCACACGCGGTCCTGCCACCACGCGACGTCCCAGGGACTGCTGAGGCGGGAGACGCCGTCGCCCTCGAACCACTGCTGGCCGTCACCGGCCAGGGTGCTCACCAGGCCGGTGTCCAGCGACAGGCCGGCCAACCGGTGCCCGACGGTGTCGGCGACGACGACGTCGTAGTCGAGGCCGAGCGACTCGGGCAGCAGGCAGAGACCGTTGGGTTCGCGGAAGCCGTCGAAGCGTCGCTCGACCTCGCCACTCGCGGTCAGCAGCACCACCGCGTCGTGGCCGGCGTCCGCGACCAGCACCCGGCCATCCGGCAGCGGGACCGCCTTCGCGGGGAAGCGGAGATCGGTGGGTTCGATGACCGGGGGCACGTAGGGCGAGTCGCCGGGCTGCAGCGTCCCCTTCGCGCGGTGCTCCTCGATCAGGGTGGCGAGCAGCGCGGAGATCGCGTGCGCATGCCCCTCACCGGCGTAGTGCGCGACGACGTAGCCCTCGGGGTCGACCAGCACGAGCGTCGGCCAGGCGCGGGCGGTGTAGGCCTGCCAGGTGGTCAGCTCGGGGTCGTCGAGCACCGGGTGGTGCACGCCGTAGCGCTCGACCGCGGCGACCAGGGCGTCGGGATCGGCCTCGTGCACGAACTTCGGCGAGTGGACGCCGATGACGACCAGCTCATCGGCGTACGCCTCCTCGATCGGGCGCAGCTCGTCGAGGACGTGCAGGCAGTTGATGCAGCAGAAGGTCCAGAAGTCGAGCAGCACGAAGCGGCCACGCAGGTCGCGGAGGCTGAGCGGGGCGGCGGTGTTGAGCCAGCCGCGGCCGGTGAGCTCGGGGGCACGGACACGCACCTGCCCATTGTTCATGACACCGCCTAGGGTGCTGCCCATGACTCATGCCCCGGAGCAGTTGAGCGGTTACGTCGACGTGTGGTGGGAGGCGGTCAACGACTTCACGGCGCTGCTGGAGAAGGTGCCGGCCGATGCGTGGGACACCCCGACCGACCTGCCCGGCTGGGACGTGCACGCCGTCGCCGCGCACACCGGACACCTCGAGTCGCTGCTCGCCGGCGGCGAGCACGAGGAGGTCGAGATCGGCGACGCACCGCACGCACGCGGGATGATGGGGCAGTTCACCGAGCAGGGCGTCGTGGCGCGACGCGACCGCACTCCCGACGAGCTGATCAACGAGATCCGCGGCTGCACCACCGCCCGGCACACGCAGCTGCTCGCCGACCCGCCCACCGATCCCGCGGCGCCCGCGCCCGGGCTGTTCGGCGCCATCGGCTGGAACACCCAGACCCTGCTGCGCAACCGGCCGCTCGACATCTGGATGCACGAGCAGGACGTACGCCGCGCGCTCGGGATGCCCGGAGGGATGGACTCCCCCGCGGCACGCCACAGCGCGGGCTACCTCGCGGAGAGCCTGGGCTACGTCCTCGCGAAGAAGCTGAAGGCGGCGCCCGGCACCACGGTCCTGCTGGAGGTGGAGGGCCACGACCCCGTGGCCGCGACCGTCACCGACGAGGGACGCGGGCAGCTGCTCGAGGCGATTCCTGCCGAGCCGACCGTCGGGCTGCGGACCGACCGCGAGTCCTTCGTCGTGCTGGCCGGTGGGCGCCGGCGACCCGACGCCGGTCACGTCGAGATCTTCGGCGACACGGAGCTGGGCCAGCAGATCCTCGACCACCTGGCGGTGACCCCGTGACCGCCACGTCGGCTCCGGCCTGGACGCTGGGCGACATCCCCGACCAGACGGGACGCACGATCCTCGTCACCGGCACCACGCAGGGAGGCCTCGGGCACCACACCGCGCTCGAGCTGGCCCGCCGCGGCGGTCGCGTCGTGCTGGCCGGCCGAAGCGCCGACAAGATCGACGGCACCGAGTCGGCGATCCTCGGCGAGGTGCCCGGCGCCGTGCTCGAGAAGCTGGTCGTGGATCTCGCCGACCTCGGCTCGGTGCGTACGGCGGCCGCGGCTGCCGGAGAGCTCGGACCGATCGACGTGATCATCAACAACGCCGGCGTGATGGCACCGCCCTATCGGCGGACCGGCGACGGGCTGGAGTCGCAGATGGCGACCAACCACTTCGGGCCGTTCCTCCTCACCGGCCTGTTGCTCCCGCAGCTCGTGTCGAGCGGCGATGCCCGCGTCGTGACGGTGTCCTCCAACATGCACCGCTCAGCCCGGCACGCGCCGACGTGGGACCCGAGGACGGAGCGCCGCTACCACCGCTGGTCGGTCTACAGCGAGACCAAGCTGGCCAACCTGCTCTTCACCTTCGAGCTCGACCGACGGGCCCGCGAGAAGGGGTTGCCGCTGCACGCGCTCGCCGCACACCCCGGCTTCTCCGGCACCCACCTCGCCGCCAACGGCCAGTTCGGTCGCGGGCGCGGCGGTGTCGCGAGCATCCTCGACGCAGCCGTGAAGGCCGTCTCGCAGTCAGCGCACGCCGGCGCCTGGCCGAGCCTGATGGCGGCCACCGCCGACCTGCCGGGCAGCACCTATGTCGGGCCGTCGGGCCTGGGCCAGATGTCCGGCACGCCGCAGATCGTCACTGCGCGCTCGCTGGCCCACGACGTCGACGTACAACGACAGCTGTGGGAGCTCAGTGAGCAGACGGTCGGGCTGTCCTGGCCTTAGGGTCGGCGACATGACCCTTCGCGCCACTGTCG
Organism: Nocardioides sp.; assembly: GCA_039914485.1. GTDB lineage: Bacteria > Actinomycetota > Actinomycetes > Propionibacteriales > Nocardioidaceae > Nocardioides. Next base: position 3,509 of record JBDSPC010000358.1, on the reverse strand, counting down.
CCGCGTCCCTGACCGCCCTCGCCCTGCCGCTCGCGCTCGTCGCCACCCCCGCCACGGCTGACAGTGACAGGGCTGCGGATGCCAACCCCTGGCTGAGCCAGCGGGTGCTCAACATGGCGCACTCCGGCGGCGAGGAGGAGGCGCCGACAAACACGATGTACGCCTTCAAGCGGGCGGTGAAGCTGGGCGCCGACATGATCGAGCTGGACGCGCAGTCGACCAAGGACAAGAAGCTCGTGGTCCTGCACAACGCGACGCTCGACGAGACCACCAACGGCAAGGGCAAGGTCGTCGCCCAGAAGTGGCGGACGGTGAAGAAGCTCGACGCGGCCCACTGGTTCGTGCCGAAGCAGGGCACGAAGCACGGTGCTCACGCGGCGGCGTACAAGCTGCGCGGAGCGCGCGACGGCGACCCGCGGATCAAGGGCTACCAGCCCGACGACTTCCGGATCCCCCTGCTGTCCGAGGTGTTCGCGACGTTCCCGAAGGTTCCGATCAACATCGAGATCAAGGGCACGAGCGACGACGACGCGGCGTCCTTCCTGCGCACCGGTCGGCTGCTGGCGGCGATGCTGAACAAGGTCGGTCGCACCGATGTGATCGTCACGTCCTTCAACGACGCGGCGCTGGCCGACTTCCACACGCTGGCTCCGCAGATCGGGCTGGCGCCGGGTCTCAACGCATTGACCGCCTACTTCCTCGGCGGGACGCTGCCGCCTGTCGGCACCGTCGCGCTCCAGGTGCCGGTGACCTTCAGCGGCTTCCGGGTGATGAGCAAGGAGTTCGTCGCGAAGGCGCACGCCGACGGCTACGCCGTGCACGTGTGGTTCAGCGGCACCGCCCCGGACAACACGGCGACCTACAACGCGATGCTCGACATGTGCGCCGACGGGCTGATGCCGTCCAGGCCGACCACGTTGGAACGCATCCTGGACGACCGCGAGATCGAGCGGCCCGGAGAGCCGGGCGTCCACCCCTGCACCTGAGCTGCGTCGTACGCCGAACGGCTAGTCCGTTGAACGGTCGCGGACGCGCACCATGCCGGCGAGGGTCGCGATCCACGCAGCCCCGTCGGGCGCGATGGTCAGCGCCGCGTAGTGGTTGTTCATCAGCACGCCCGTCCCGGTGCGGACGCTGAAGACGGTGCGACCGGTGGTGACGTCCATGGCGGTGAGGTACCACGCGCTCACGCCCCACCAGGTGGGCAACTTGGTCCAGGCATAGGCGAGTCCGGTGGCGAGCGAGACCTTCGCGACGCTCGAGGGCGCGATCTCGTCGCTCGTCCAGACCACCTTGCAGTCGCCGCCGGCGACGTCGACGCGGGCGAAACCCGGACTGGTGGCGCGGCCGAGCAGCGTGGAGACCGGGCTGCCGTAGCCGGCGTTGTTCTCCACGATCACCCCGTCGCCGACCGAGATCAGTGAGTTGTCGGTGGCGCTGGCGTCGTCCTCGAAGACCGGCGTCTTGCAGATCTCGCGGCCGGACGAGCGCTCGTAGAACGCCACGTTCATCTGCGGCTCGGCGTTGTCGGTGATGGCCACGATGCCGCCGTCGATGATGGTCGGGGTCGTGCCGCTGCCCTGGCTCAGCTGCCCCTTCTTCCTCTCCCCGCCACGGTCGTACTCCGAGCGCCAGTCGACCTTCGGCGCTCCTCCCGGTCCCGCGGAGAGGCGGTAGAGGGCGTGCGTGGTGACGACATAGGTGCCGTCGGTCTCGTCGGTGGCGAAGGAGTTGGCGATCTCCTCACCGAGGTCGAGCGTCTTCACCTCACCGCTGTCCGGCGCCACGGTCCCGACGAGTCCGTCCTGGGTCTCGAACCAGATCCGCCCCGTCCAGTCGGGCATCAGCGCGATCAGGCAGTCGTCCTTGGGAACGGCGTCGGTGAGGTCCCACGTCCTGTCCGTGGTGAGGTCGGGCTCGCCGTCGGCGTCTGAGGTGCGGATCGCCATGATCCGCCGGTCGGTCGTCGCGACCACGGCCCGGTCGGCGGAGTCGAGGTAGAAGTAGGCCCCGCCGCAGAGGTCCTCCCACGCGCGCTTGTCACTCTCGGCGCGGTCGGGCAGGTCCTTGGTTGCGAGCTTGCGCATCGAGTCGGGGTCGATGACGTGCATCGTCGGGCCGGCCATGTCGCCGCACAGTGCGATCAGGCGGTCGTGGGTGTCGAACGCGAGGGTGGCGCACTCCTCGATGCCGAACCACGCCGTGTCGACCTCCGGCTCGAGCCCGGTCGGGCCGGCCCACTCGTAGGTGTCCGAGGCGGAGGCGTCGTTGTGCATCGAGTTGGCGCCGTTGCGTGCCAGGTGCGGGTTCTGCGGGATCGAGGCGACCGGCATCGGACGCAGCGTGGCCGGCCGTCCGACGTACGACGGAGTCATCATCAGCCCGGGCGACTGCGGGATCGGCAACCAGCCGTCCGGGATCAGCACGACCAGGCCGGTGATCGCCGCGAGGACGGCGACCGCGACGCCGGCCCGCTGCCAGTCGATCCAGATGCGGTCCTGCACCCACCAGCGGATCCGCGGCACGCAGAGCGCGAGCGCCACGGCGACCAGCACCCACGGACCGATGGCGACCCAGGCCACGAGAACTCCCAGGACGATCCAGATCACCGCGCAAGGCTATGTGCTGGGGGGTGCTGTTCCGCGCAGGAGACTGGCGGCGGACGACATCGGCTGAGCCGATCCCCTTGTCGTACGCCGCCAGCTGCCCCTACGTCGTCAGGCGATGACCTTCCCCGTGGCCTTCGTCTTGAGCACGACGGTCGTGTAGCCGGGGGCCGAGACGGTGATCTTCACCGTCAGCTTCTTGCCTGCCTGCTTGCTGGTGACCATGAAGCGGCGCTTGGTCGCCTTCTTGATCACCTTGCCGTTGGCCAGCCACTGGATCGTGCGCACCACCGCGGTCGGGTTGATCGTGCCCGGGGTGACGCGGAGTCGGGTGCCGACCTTGGCGGTGCCCTTGATGGCCGGCTTCGTGAGCACGGCGATCGTCTTCATCGCGACCGCGACGGGAGCGGGGGTCGCGGTCGTGGTCGTCGTCGCCGTCGAGGTGGCCGTCGCGGTCGCAGTGGCGGTGGCCGTGGCGGTCGTCGTGACCGTCGGCGTCGAGACCGGGTCGGTCGGCGTCGCCAGCTGCGCATCGAGACCGTTGGTCGTGCCGTGGTTGGTGACGACCAGCGAGTCGGCCTCGGCAAGGGTCGCCTTGTCGCTCCAGAACTCCGAGATGCCGGAGGCCGGGTCGGAGAAGCCCAGGGTGTAGGTGCCACCCGGCAGGCCACCGAGGTCGTAGGTGCCATTGACGGCGGTCACGACGTGCTGGAACTCGACCCAGTCGGCGCCCTGTCGGACGTAGGCCGTGACGGTCGCGTTCTCGATGGGCACAGCGGAGCTGTTGACGACCTTGCCGGTGAAGTGACCGGCCGCGCCGAGCTCGGCATTGATCCCGGCGACGTTGCCGCCGCCCTGTGCCAGCTCGATGTCCTGCGCCAGGTCGACGCGCGCCACGTTGTC
>JBDSPC010000340.1:0-4809 GCA_039914485.1 Nocardioides sp. | reverse complement strand
CAGATCGGCTTCCCCGACCCCGAGTTCTTCATCTTCTACGACGACGTCGACTTCGCGATCCGCGCCCGCCGCGCCGGCTTCCGCATCTGGGCCCTGCGCGACGCGCGGCTCGTGCGCCAGCTCGACTTCAACCAGCAGCACGACATGGCTGGCTGGAAGGGCTTCTACATGTACCGCAACCTCTTCGTCGTGCACTTCCGGTACGGCGACAACGTGCTCGTCCGCCTCAAGCCGTGGCTGATCGCCCTCATCGTCGTGCTGCTCAGCCCACTGCGTGGGGGGCGCGGCGAGGCGGGCAACGTGATCCGCGCCATCCGCTCGGCGCGGGGGATGCGCAGCCTTTCCGGATCTGCCGCACCCCCTCGCTAGACTCACGGCGCCTGACTTTTCGGCACGTCCACACCTCAGGAGCACCCCCTTGACGAACCCCGACCTCGTTGTCGTCGGATCCGGTTTCTTCGGCCTCACCATCGCCGAACGCTGTGCCACCGAACTCGGCCTCAACGTCCTCGTGCTCGAGCGGCGCTACCACCTCGGTGGCAACGCCTACAGCGAGATCGACGAGGAGACCGGGATCGAGGTGCACAAGTACGGCACCCACCTGTTCCACACCTCCAACGAGCGGGTCTGGGAGTACGTCAACCGGTTCACGACGTTCACGAACTACCGGCACCGGGTCTTCGGCAAGTACAAGGGGCAGGTCTACTCCCTGCCGATGAACCTCGGCCTGATCAACCAGTTCTTCGGCAAGGCCCACACGCCCGACGAGGCGCGTGCCCTGATCGCCGAGCAGGCCAGCGAGTTCGACACCGCGACGGCCAGCAACCTCGAGGAGAAGGCGATCAGCCTGATCGGCCGCCCGCTCTACGAGGCGTTCATCAAGGGCTACACCGCCAAGCAGTGGCAGACCGACCCGACCGAGCTGAGCGCGGACATCATCACGCGTCTCCCGGTCCGCTACACCTTCGCCGACGGGTGGTTCAACGACACCTACGAGGGGCTGCCCACCGACGGCTATGCCGCGTGGCTCAACCGGATGGCCGACCACCCGAACATCGAGGTCCGGGTCGACACCGACTGGTTCGACGTACAGGACGAGTTCCGGGGCTTGGTCCCGGTCGTCTACACCGGTCCGGTCGACGAATACTTCGACAACTCCGAAGGCCGCCTCTCGTGGCGCACCGTCGACCTCGAGCAGGAGACGCTCGACGTCGACGACTACCAGGGCACCGGCGTGGTCAACGCCAACGACCAGGACGTCCCCTTCACCCGCGTGCTCGAGTTCAAGCACCTGCACCCCGAGCGCACCTACCTGCCCGGCAAGTCGATCGTCGTGCACGAGTACAGCCGGTTCGCCGAGGACGACGACGAGCCCTACTACCCGATCAACACCGCGGACGACCGCGTCAAGCTGCTGAAGTATCGCGACCTGGCGAAGAAGGAGCCGATGGTGCTCTTCGGCGGCCGCCTCGGCACCTACAAGTACCTCGACATGCACATGGCCATCGGGTCGGCGCTGTCGATGTTCGACAACAAGCTCAAGCCGCACTTCTCCGACGGAGCGCCGCTGACGAGCGGAGGAGTGGACGAATGAGCGAGCTGACGTTGACTGAGACCGGCACCGTGACGCGACTGTTGCAGCGGCAGATCCTGCCGATCGACAAGGACACCGACGTCTTCGCGCTGTACGTCGACCTGGAAGAGGCCAAGCTCGACACGTCGCGCCACGAGGTCGGCGGCAACAAGGACGCCAAGGACCTCAACAACGCGGCCATCCGGCAGTCCACCTCGACCGGGCGCAAGCTGCACCCCGACCAGATCCTGTCGCGGACGGCGCTGCGGATCCCGCAGGGCCAGCAGCTCTCCTTCGGCACCTACTTCAACGCGTTCCCCGCGTCCTACTGGCGACGCTGGACCATCGTCGACAAGGTCCGCCTCACCGTGCGGATCAAGGGTGCCGGCGCCAGCGTCACCGTCTACAAGTCGATGGCGGCCGGTCACTCCCAGCGCGTCGACGCCGCCTCGGTCGATGGCGACTCGGGCACCTTCACCTTCGACCTGACGCTCACGCCCTTCGTGGACGGCGGCTGGTACTGGTACGACGTCGTCGCCGGTGACGAGGACGCGATCGTCGAGTCCGCCGAGTGGAGCGCCGAGGTCCCCGCGGACCGCGCCGAGCACGGCTCCGTCGACATCTGCATCACGACCATGAACCGCCCCGACTTCTGCGCCAAGCTGCTCGGCCAGCTCGGCGAGGACGAGGCGCTGCGGCCCTACCTCGACACCGTCTTCGTGATGGAGCAGGGCACCCAGCCGGTCACCGAGTCGGAGTTCTTCAAGCCGGCCCAGGACTTCCTGGGCGACAAGCTGAACGTCATCGTCCAGGGCAACCTGGGCGGCTCCGGTGGCTACGCGCGAGGACAGCTCGAGTCCGTGCGCAAGGGCACGGCGACGTACTCCCTGATGATGGACGACGACGTGGTCTGCGAGCCGGAGGGCGTCATCCGTGCCGTCACCTTCGGCGACCTCGCCAAGCGTCCGACCATCGTCGGCGGGCACATGTTCTCCATCTACTCGCGCTCGCGGCTGCACTCCTTCGGTGAGATCGTCCAGCCCTGGCGCTTCTGGTGGCAGACCCGTCTCGACGGCTACAGCGACTGGGACCTCGCGGCGCGCAACCTGCGCTCGTCACGCTGGCTGCACAAGCGGGCCGACGTCGACTTCAACGGCTGGTTCATGTGCCTGATCCCGCGGCAGGTGCTCGACGAGATCGGGCTGTCGCTGCCGATCTTCATCAAGTGGGACGACTCCGAGTTCGGCCTGCGGGCCAAGGAGGCCGGCTACCCGACCGTCACGTTCCCCGGTGCCGCCGTGTGGCACGTGCCGTGGACCGACAAGAACGACGGCGTCGACTGGCAGTCCTACTTCCACCAGCGCAACCGCTTCATTGCCGCGCTCCTGCACTCGCCCTACCCGCGCGGCGGCCGGATGGTGCGGGAGAGCCTCAACCACCAGATCAAGCACCTTGCGTCGTTGCAGTACTCCACGGCCGAGCTGCGACACCTGGCGCTCGAGGACGTCCTGGCCGGGCCCTACACGCTGCACGAGGCGCTGCCGACGAAGCTGGCGGAGATCAACGCGTTCCGCAAGCAGTTCAGTGACGCGCAGCTGCATGCCGACCGCGACGACTTCAAGCCCGTACGCCGCAAGAAGCCCCCGAAGAAGGGCAAGAGCGACATCGAGATCCCGAGCCGCCTCGGCACGATGATCGCGGCCGGGATGGCGCCCATCCGTCAGCTGCGCCCGCTGCGGCCGATGTCGAAGGAGTACCCCGAGGCGGAGCTCCCCGCTCAGGACGCCGCCTGGTTCAACCTCGTGAAGTACGACTCGGTCATCGTCTCGATGAACGACGGCTCGTCGGCCGCGCTCTACCAGCGCGATCCGGCGCACTACCGCGACCTGCTCAAGCGGACGCTGGAGATCCACCGTCGCTTCAGCCGTGAATGGCCGCGGCTGGCCGAGGAGTACCGCGCCGCACTGGGCGACATCACCTCGCCCGAGGCCTGGGACAAGACCTTCGAGCCCTGGACGTCTGACAAGCAATGACCACCATCCCCACACCGGTACGCCGCCGCAGCACCCCCGAGGAGCTCGAGGCGCTGCCCCTGGTGCCTCCGGCCGCCACCGGACTGGCCGAGGTCGTCCGCCGGCGCTACCTGCTGAAGATGCTGGTGCGCAACACGATCCAGTCGCGCTACCAGGGCACGGTCCTGGGGTGGGTCTGGAGCTACCTGCAGCCCGCGATCCGCTTCTGCCTGTTCTACTTCCTGTTCCAGGTGATGGTCGGTCGCGGCGCAGGCATGGAGAACTTCGCGGTGCACCTGTTCGCGGGCATGGTGATGGTGCATTTCTTCACCGAGACCTTCAACGGCGGCACGCAGTCGTTGGTGCAGAATCGTTCGCTGATCACCAAGCTCGCCGTACCGCGAGAGATGTTCCCGGTGGCGCGGATGCTGGTGGCGCTGTGGCACACGATCCCGATGATGGTGATCCTGCTGTTCGTGTGCGTGCTCCTCGGCTGGCTGCCCGACCCGGCCGGGATGGCCGCCGCGCTGCTCGGCTTCTCGCTGGTCGCCCTGCTCGGGCTCGCCCTGGGCCTGGTGTTCAGCGTGGCCAACGTCTTCATGCGCGACTTCGGCAAGGTCGCCCAGACGCTCACCCAGTTCGTGACGTTCAGCGTGCCGATGATGTACCCCTACACGCTCGTGCAGGATCGCTTCGGCGAGCCGATCGCGTCCTACTACCTCTTCAACCCGATGGCCGAGGCGGTGCTGCTGATCCAGCGCGGCTTCTGGACCGGGACCACGAGCAACCCTGCCTACACGCAGGCCGTCCACCTGCCCGACCACCTCTACACGCGCGGTCTGATCATGACCCTGATCTCCCTGGTCTGCGTCGTGCTCGCCCAGCGCCTCTTCTCGCGGCTCGAGGCCAAGGTCCCGGAGCGCCTCTGATGACGACCATGATCCAGGTCGAGAACGCCACGAAGTCGTTCACGCTGTCCTACCACCGCTCGCTCAAGCAGCTCGCGATCGCCAAGGCCCGCGGTCGCAAGACCCACGACGTCTTCAACGCCGTCGACGACGTCAGCTTCTCCGTCAGCGAGGGCGAGGCGATCGGTCTGATGGGGCTCAACGGCTCCGGCAAGTCCACACTGCTCAAGCTGGTCAGCGGTGTCATGCGTCCCGACGCCGGCTCGGTGCTCACCCGCGGGCGGATCGCCGGCCTGATCGCGACCGGCGCCGGGTT
>JBDSPC010000326.1:0-5491 GCA_039914485.1 Nocardioides sp. | reverse complement strand
ATGCACGGCGGCATGAAGGTCTACCGCGGGGCGGCGGCCGCCGCGCGGCACTACGTCGAGGCCGACCGATCGCGCGCCGACGATTACTACCTCGCCGAGGGCAGCGGCATTGCCATGCGGCTCGTCGCCACCCCGAAGGGCATCGAGCATCGGGACGACATGGACGGGGAGACCTATGAGCGCTGGGTCGCCGGATTCGACGTCGAGACCGGGGTTGCGAAGGGCCGGCTCCGAACCGATGACCAGGCGGTGCGGTTCGTCGAGGTCACGGTCAACGGGCCGAAGACCTGGTCCCTGGCATCAGCCCTTCATCCCGAGATAGCGGCGGCGTACGACGCTGCCCAGATGGCGGCAGCGGAGGAGATCATCGGCTGGCTCGCCGAGCACGCGACCACCCGCGTCGGGCCGCGTGGCCGCCAAGTACAGGTTCCCGTCGAGAAGATCGAAGCGGCCGTCGTACGCCACTTCACGTCCCGAACTGGTGACCCGCACCGGCACCTACATCTCCAGATCAACGCCAGAGTCTTCGCGGCCGGCGCATGGCGGGGCATTCACAGCGTCGGGGTTCGCGACAGCCTGGAGGCAATCAACGGAATAGGGCATGCGGCCGTGATGACCAACCCCGAGTTCCGGGCGGCTCTCGCCGCGCACGGGTTCACCCTCGACCTCGACACCGGTGAGGTCGCCGAGCTGACGCCGTACGCCGGAGCGTTCAGTGCGCGGGCCCGGCAGATCGAATCGAACATCGACACCTACGAAGCCTCGTGGCGCTCGGAGCATCCAGGCGAAGAGCCCGGCCCTGCGCTGAGGCAGGCGTGGGATCGCCGTGCCTGGGCGGACGCCCGCCCTGACAAGATCGTGCCGACAAGCGGTGAGGAAATGCGGCAGCGGTGGGTCGAGGAGTTGGGCGACCTGGGCTACCGGGCACCCCGCGTCGCAGCCGTGACGTCGCCGATGCGACCTGGTTCGCTGGATCGCAACGCCCTCGTCGAGCTGGTGCTCGTCAGGCTCGGTGTCCGACGGTCGGCATGGAACTCCGCCGACGCCCGGGGTGAGGTCGAGCGACTGATCGCCCACAACGGTGGAGTCCTCGACGGGATCGTTCGGCGTGAGGTCGCTGAGGACCTGACTGCCCGTGTCGTCGCCGCTTCGCGGCCTCTACTTGGTCGGACGGACGTGCCCGAGCACGTGCGGATGCTGACGTCGACCGACGTGCTGGCAGTCGAGCACGAGATCGTTGACCGGATCGCCCAGCGTGCCGCGGCCAAGACCATCACAATCGTGGAAGGTGCGGCGGGGGCCGGCAAGACGACCCGCTTGGCCACCAATCGCAAGGCGTACGCGGCGAGCGGCCACCGGATGTTGGTCGTGACGCCAACGCGCAAGGCCGCTCAGGTCGCTGCGCGCGAGATCGGCGCCACCGCGCACTCGGTCGCGTGGTTGTTGCACCAACACGGCTTCCGCTGGGACGAGGACGGGCGTTGGGGCCGGGTGGCCGCAACACCCCAAGGCTCGGCTCAACTTCGCCGTGGAGACCTACTGGTCGTGGACGAAGCAGGGATGCTCGACCAGGACACCGCCCGGGCACTGCTGCTACTGGTCGACGAAACCGGCGCCAGGGTGGCCCTGGTCGGCGACCGCCACCAACTCCCCGCCGGCGGACGCGGTGGCGTCCTGGACCTCGCCATCCGGTACGCACCCGAACGCGTGACCCAACTCGAGGGAGTCCGCCGGTTCGCCGATCCCGCGTATGCGGAGCTGTCATTACGGATGCGGGCTGGGGAGAAGCCCGGTGAGGTGTTCGACGAACTCCTCCGTCGCGGCGATGTCGTGATCCACACCAGCGACGTCGAACGACAACAGCAGCTCGCGGCTCGAGCGACGTACGGCGACCTCGTGGTCGCTGACACCCGCGAGCAGGTTGCCAAGATCAACACCGTCGCCCATGAGGTGCGCATGGCGGTCGGCGAGGTCAACGATGGTGTCGTCACGGCCTCGGGCGAACGAGTCGGCGTCGGAGACAGGATCGCCACCCGCCGCAACGACCATGACGCCGACGTCGCCAACCGGGAGACCTGGACAGTGCTCGCGTGCCACAACGGGGGTCTCACCGTCCACGGCGATGCGGGCGAGCGGAACCTGCCACCCGACTATGTGCGCCAGCACGTCGAGCTCGCCTACGCCACCACGGCGTACGGCGCCCAGGGCTCGACCGTGCCCGTCTCCCACGTCCTGATCGGCGATCACACCGGCGCCGCTTCGGCGTACGTCGGATTGACCCGGGGTAGGGAACGCAACGTCGCCCACCTGGTGGCGGAGTCGGTCGAGGACGCCCGCAAGCAGTGGATCGACGTATTCGGTCGGGACCGCGCCGACCTCGGTCCGGCACATGCGCGGGACCTCGCGGCCGACGCGATCGACCGCTACGGGCCGAAGGCGAAGCCTCCCGCGATCCGACCTCCGGCGCCGGTGCGACGACACGAGCCGGACGTGGGCTACCGACCACGCGCGCCAATGTCGGGCCCAGGGATCGGCTTCTGATCGGAAGCCAGCGCCCTCCCTTGCGCACCACCTCCTGAGAGCTCTCATCGCTACTTCGCCACAGGCGTCCGATTCCACCGACGGTCTGTTGCTTCTCCCGATGACCGAACAGCCAAAGGAGGAACAGTGCACAACAACACGCTCGACGTCCCCTTCCACGCCCGCCACGAGGACGAACTGCTCACCCTCGACGAGGTCGCGCAGATTCTGGTGACCTCACCGAACACCGTCCGCTGGTGGCGCCAAACCGGCACCGGCCCGGACTTCTTCAAGATCGGCCGCCGGCTCTACACCACCGTCGCGGACTTGCGCCGCTTCATCCGCGAGCAGCGACTCGCTTCCCAGCCCGTCATGCGAGGACCGAAGGCGGTGTGAGCACGATGGACGACGACCCGCGCCACGTCTTCCTGCATGCGAGCGACGTGATCCGCCGCTACGACTGGGGCAAGACCAAGGGTTACCAGAACCTCAAAGACCGTTCACTCGTGCCACCGCCCGTGATGACCCACCCCGACCGCTGGCGCCTGGATCAACTGTTGGCCTGGGAGGAGCGACGTATGGAGATGGCTGAGGCCGCGTTGGCGACTCTCGTCGCACCTCGTCGGGAGGAGTTGACCATCACCAACCTGCTCCCCCAGCCCAAGCGGCGTCGCCGGTTTGCCTAGCAATCCGTCGGGCCCATGACGAGCAATCAGAACGGCATGACCACAAGTGACCCCTCAGCGTCGAACATGGCGAATGACGCAGAGTCATCCGCCGGCGCGTGCTGAGGTCACCAGCCGCGTTCGAAGCCGACTTCCGACGAGGTGGCTGAGGCGATCGCAACATCTCCAGCGGTCACGGGCGGGGTGTGCCAAGCCTGGAGGCCGCATCAACCGAACCGGTTTCACCCTTCACCTCTAGCAATGGTTGCCGGTCAGATGGCCGACCTATGGCCGGACCGTTTCCTGGTCATCGGCGGTGTGACCTGACTGTGCGATGGAGTTCGAGGTCGGTCTGACAGCGGCAGGCGGCGCGCGAGTTCCGGTGCAGCGTCATGTCGCCATACGGGCCGAAGAGCGCGTCGTACTGGACGTAGTTCGGTCGCGTGGATGTGCCGCCACGGACGAGGGCACCAACGACGAGGGCGGCGGCTTGCTGGGCGACGAACGCGGCGGACGGGTTGAAGCCGTTGTCTGCGCCGACCAGGCCGAAGGCCTTGCCGAGGCCGCACACTCCCTTCCCGACCTCGCGTTCGAGGATGGCGCGGTCTTCGGGGGGCAAGCCTTCGAGGGCGTCGAGCTCTTCTGCAGTCAGTTCTTCGGTGCCGCGGGCGAGGCGCTCGCGAGAAAGCCCGGTGCGCTCGGCGAGGAGGTCGATGACCGAGGGTCCCTTCGCCGGGCGAGTCGGGTAGTAGCAGCGCAGGCACGGTCCGTGCCAGGTGGCTTCGGACAGGCTGAGCATCGTGCCCGTGGAGCCGCCAGTGCTGCCGTCGAGGGTGTGGTCGGCGTGTAGTGCGGCGATCTCGTGCCGGGCGTCGATGCTGTCGACGGCACCGAGGACAGTGGTCGGCATCGGCTTGGTGCCGGAGTCGATCGCATCGATGTAGTCCTGTGCGGTCCCGATGAACGGGTCGATGGTGAGGCCGGGGAGCTCGTCGCGGATGAGGTGGACCTTGTGTGTGTTGTTCTCGGCGGTCTGGAGGGTGCCGAGGCTGTAGGTGGTGACGTTGGGTTCGTCGTACGTTTCGGGGTCGACGACGGTGAGGCTGCCGGTGGCGTTGAGTTCGCGCAGGATGAGAGCGATGGCGGTGCCGATGGCGCCACCGCCGATGAGGGCGGTGGCGTCCAGGGGTGAGAGGTCGCGGACGATGCCGTCTGGTTCGGTGAGGGTCACCGGGCAGAAGTCGATGGGTGTGAGAGGCCCGCGGCAGTCGGGGAGGACGTCGACCACGATCTTGAAGACCTCGGCGGTGAGCATCGCGCCGGTGAGGACACCGCCCAGCCCGGTGCCCACCGCGAGGAGCGGCGGAAAAGGGTGACCCTGGGGGCGCACGCGGGTGCCGTGGCCGTCGGCGACACCGCAGATGTGCGCAGCGGCCGAGCTGGTTCCGACGTGCACGTGCACCACGGCCTGCGTGGGCGGGTAGATGTTGAGCGGACGCGTGATGTCGATGCCGACGGCGAGGTGCTCGAGTTCAGCAACCATGTCCGCGGAGAGCTGTTCGGCTCCGCCGTCGGGGTCGAGGTGCAACTGGATGGGCAGCCGTCGCAGGTTCGCGACCAGGACCCGCAGGGTGGTGAGCGCGGCGGGCGCTTCGGGGTCGGCGGTGACCAGGACGGTGGTGCTCTCCAGACGCGCTTCGAGGTTGGTCGTGTCCGTGCCGGAGCTGCCAGCTGCCAGCAGGAGCGGGCGGCTGTAGTTGGTCGGGTCAGTAGTCACGGACACCGTCCGCGTCGAAGATGACGAACCTGGTGCTCTGCGCGGTCACGAGCGCGGGCTCGGTCGGGGTCCAGTCGGTGCCCTCGAAGGTCCACCAGCCCCACACGGTGGTGTCGGCGTCCGGGGTCGCGAAGTTCGGGACGACGGACGCAACGAAGCCGGGCATCCGGATGTTCCCGGCTTTGTCGGTCGGAGACAGGAAGGCGTCGTGCCTGTGGGAATGGACCTGGGCTCGCAGCTGGAGGTCGTGGTCCTCCGCGTACGAGAAGAGCGGGTTCAGCGCAATGGAGGAGAAGACGAGCAGGCCGGGGTGGCGGTCGATACCGGCGGTCCCGGCGAGTGCGACGACGGTGACAGCCGGTTCGCCGTGCGGGGTGAGGAGCAGGGCACCGGTCTCGACGCCGAGGGCGCCGTACCGGGCGACATCGGCGACGATGGTGTCGACGGCGTCGGCTCCGAGGTGAAGTGGGGTCATGCTGCTCGTGCTCCTCGAACTCGATTGATGTCGTCCTGCAGGTTTTCGATGACG
>JBDSPC010000301.1:0-15056 GCA_039914485.1 Nocardioides sp. | reverse complement strand
ACGGAGTCCCCCGGTTCTTGATGGTCCACCCGATACTGCCTGACGTCGCGGTCGCATCCGCTCATCGGCATGTCCGCGCACCATCAGCGGTAGATCCGGACGTTGGTCATCACGGAGCGCTAGGGCGCAGAGCGCGAGCCAGCCGACGATCGCTACGGTGACGCCATGGGTTCGGGCGAGTTGATGGTGATCTTCGGTCCACCGGCGGTGGGCAAGATGACGGTCGGTCGTGCGGTATGCGAACGCAGTGACTTCAGACTGTTCCTCAACCACCACACCATCGAGCCGCTCGCCGACGTGTTCGGCATGGGCACCCCACCGTTCCGCGCGCTCACCGGTGAGTTCCGGCGTCGGGTCATCGAGGAGGCCGCCGCGGCCGACGTGGCGCTGATCCTGACCATGGTCTGGAACCTCGGTGGCGCGGGGGACGCCAGGTGGGTGAGCGAGCTGGTGCAGCCGTACGCGTCCGCGGGGCTTCCGATCTCGTTCGTTGAGCTTGCCGCGGACCTCGACACACGGTTACAGCGCAACCGCGGGGAGGACCGACTTCTTGCCAAACCGTCCAAGCGGGACTTCGCCTGGTCCGACGCGCACCTGCGCGACCGCGAGGACTGGACGATGAACACGGACCCGAAGGTCCCGCTGCCCGCCGACGACGTGCTTGCCGCGCACAGCCACCTGAGGCTCGACAACCGGGACCTCTCCCCGGACGCGGCCGCCGAAGAGATCGGCGCGTGGCGCGCTGACAAGTGACAGGTAGGACGCGGCCGCCGCCGCCCCCAGCCTCGGACCAAGGCGAGCTCGGACGCGGTCCTGCGGAGTGCTCGCTCAAGTGCTGATCCCCGCCCGTCTCGCATGCCGAAGGTCATCCGCGCGGACGGTGAGCGACGTCGACGCCACGACCTCGATCGTCCCGCAGGGGATCCTGGAACGGTCACGCGGACGCGGGGCTGGCTTGGGTCGACACCAGCTTCGGGTTGCCGGTGGCGGAGCGCAGCGAGTGGCATCAATTGCGGAGAGCCCTCAGGCAGAGGGCCGTCAGCCAGGTGAAGCCGATGGTGATCGCGATCCGCTGTATCAGCCCACCGTGAGCCACCAGGTTTGGCGCCTGGCTGAAGGCGACGCTGGCCGCCACGGTCGCAACAGGCATGGCCAGGGCCGTCGCTGCCGAGTAAGCCGCCCAACCCAGCTTGTCGCAGTGCGCGAACTGGCGCGCATAGACCAGCGCGGCGGCGGGGATCCCGAGGAACGTGGGCACAGAGAGCAGGTCGTGCAGGGCTCCGGAGGTGCTGTACGTGGCAAGGGTGTCAGGTGTGCCCGGCGGGTAGCCACTCATCGGATCGGTGACGAAGGCAGCGGCTCCGAGCAGGCCGAGGGCCGCCCCACCGATGAGGAGTGGCCCGTGTGCGTAGCGATCGACTCCGCAGGAATCATCTGCTGTGTCAGCGCGGGCAAGGCCGACCGCGCCAGCGGTGTACAGCGCGCCGGCGAGGGAGAAGTTGAGTGTCTGCCTCCAGCCGCCCGGTCCCAGCGCCAGGGAACTGACGGGGTGACGCAACGGGTCGTAGTCGGGTCGGTGAATTCCCTCCACTAGGAACGCGGTCACAAACAGCGGCCCGGCAACCGCACCGGAACGCAACTGCCACCGGGTAGTCCCTAGGCCAGAGGCGCCCTGAGGGCGCTGGACCTGATGCCGGACCTTCATGTGCCGCGCACTCGCGCACGGACGGTCGCCCGGTCCACCTCAAGCGCGTCGAGCAGATCCGCGGCCGGGTCCGGCCGCTGGCGCGAAAGCAGCGCGAGCAGGACGTGCTGGACTCCGAGCCTGTCATCCCCGGCTTCCTTGCGTAGCCCGGTGAACACCTCCCGAGCGGCTGGCGTCAGGGGTAGTCGATCCCCCGCCTTGCCAGGGAAGACGCGGCCATTGAAGACCGCGTCGATTCCCACCGAACTCAGCGCCACGCGATCCAGGACCTGCAATGCAGCACGGGCCGAGGTCAACTCAACCTGCAATGCCCTTGCGGTGATGGAATCTGGGCTTTGCAGCAGCGCCAACACCAAATGCTCGGTACCCACCCGGCGATCTCCGCGGAGCAGGGCTTCGGCGGTGGCGTCCAGATAGACCCGGCCCATGCCGAACCTCGGGGACTTCTTCGGTTTCACGCCCAGCACCGCTGGCACCTCACTTGGCGTACTTGGCATGGACGGACTGTCGGGTGACGCCCAGTGCTGCCCCGATCTCCTGCCAGGACCAGCCATGTCGGCGAGCCGAGGCCACGGCGTCGGCCTCGACCTGTTCCGCGAGCCGACGCAGCGCCAAGACAGCTCGCAAACTCCTCGCCGGGTCCTTCGACCCGATCGCAGTCGTCAATTGCCCTTGATCCATGCATGTCAGTTTAGACTGACAGGTTGATTGTGTCAAACCAAACTGACAACCGCGCCAGCAACAGCTCTCTTGAGTTGAGTCGCCTGCTCTGCTGGCCCCGGGCGCCCAACCCTGACCGGTGACCGATCCACTTTCGGTGATCTGTGGCCTTCCGGGCCAGGGGCAGTGTCTGCCGAGCTCGTCGCCGCTCGCGGATCCGCTTCCGGAGCCGGGCGTCATCCACTGGGGTCGTCGTCGAGCGTGAACCTCAAGGCGTAAGCCGTTCGGCCGGCGGGACGTCTGGATCTTGCCGATGTGTGTGCGGCGATGCAGCGGCGCCTCAGTGCGAGACTTGGTGACATGACCGACTTCGACCACCGGGCGGCCTTGCGCCTGGGAGGGTGGGGCCCCCGCTACGCCGTGATGTTGGCAACCGCCGCCCGCGATGGAGTCGCTGCAGCCTTGGTCGATACAAACGGCGACTGAGCAGATGTTGACCTTGACCAATATGAGCAGGCAGCGGACGGGCATTGGGTTGAGGTCAGTAGCGGCAACTGTGACGAGAGCGGGGCGTTCGCGACGGGTTTCATGGCGCTTGCTTGGGGCCGCACGGATCCAGGAGTCATGGTCGGAGACGAATACCAGGCAGCTACGTACACCGTTGATGCCACGGATCAGGGGTGGTGGATGTTCGTGATCCCAAGTCGCTCCAGCGACGTGCCGACAGTCGCGACTCACAGCGACTGCGAGCGCCGACCATCCCCATCCTGAGTGGAAGCGTCTGAGAGCGGCGATCAGTCCGGTCGTCCCGCGCGACGATCCCGTGCGGGACGTCGACATGGGCACCCATGACCGCGGGAACGTCGCCGGATGCGGTTCGGCTTGCGGGACGGGTTGCGCCTCCGAACGTCGACGGAACCAGTGGCAATTTGGTCGCATCGAGCTGCGTCGAACCGCCCAGATCGCGCGCATCGGGGACCGAGCCAGGACGTCCGACGATCCGGTTGCCACGGCGTGAGGACCCTCGAGGAGCAGCGCGCGTCCTTGCGCCGCGACCCGGCGTCGGGAGCGCTGCCGGTGCTGCATCGGAGGTGCCCGCCTGCGGGCCGTCACCAAACGGCCGTGGGGTGAAACGGCATCGCTCGTCCCAAGTGTGAGGCAGCATCACAGCCATTGGATTGTGCTGGGCGTGATCCTTGTCGTTCGTTGTATTGGCGGCGTCTCGCCTCCTTGACACATTCTCGGCTCCTCCAGCGTCCAAACTGCGTAAAGGACGAAGTAGGAGTGAGATGACCAACGATCCAGCACGGCTGGGGCCAGACACGTTTGCGGACTTCGCCCACGCTCGCACGCCCCACCTGTTCCGCCTCGCCTGGCTGCTCTGCGGGCACCACGCCGAAGCGGAGGGCCTGGTGCAAGAGACCCTGACCAAGGTCTATGTGCGGGTGAGCAAGCGTTTCAGCGCGCCGCTGGACCACCCGGCGGCGTACGCACAGACAGTGCTGACGTACACCTTCATCAGCGCCCGGCGTCGTCGAAGCAGCACGGAGGTGCCGTACGAGGATCTGCCGGAGGACGGCGTCGACGACCACGCTGCGACCAGCGACATCAAGATCGCGCTCCATGACGCGTTAGCGGGGCTCAAGCCGCTGGATCGTGCCGTGGTCGTTCTGCGCTATCTGGACGATCTGTCGGTCGACCGGGTCGCCCAGATGCTCGATCTCACCCCTGGAGCAGTCCGCAGTCGAAGCACACGCGCTCTGTCGCGTCTGCGAGAAGGAGTCACGCGATGAACCAGATGGACCTGAACGACGCCATCGACGGAGTCCAGCGCCGCTTGCGACCGGAGGTCGACCGCATCGTCCACACGTCGATCGCCAACGGGGCCAGGAAGGTCCGGCGCCGGCGCCACGGGACGGCACTGGCAGCGCTGGCCACGGTCGCGGCTGTGAGTGTGGGCGGGGGCTGGTGGTCGCAACGGCCCGCTCCGGTGGAGCACCTGACGGTGAGCGACGCGGGACCAGTGGACGAGCGCCAACGGGCGGGTGTCGACGAGATTCGAGATGGTCTGCTGGCGATGCTGCCCGACGGCGAGGTCACCGAAGTCGAGGTTCGAGAGGACCCGGTCGGCACCAACTGGGACGGGAGCCAGCAAGGTATCGATGTGACCCTCCGACTCGACGGGACACCGGTGCAGCTGCAGCTCATGGACTTCGACCGCGACCCGGACAAGGTCAAGGCCAAGTGGTCGCAAGACCCGGGACCGAAGCCGGAGGACTGCCAGGTCACCGCGAACCCTGGGGGGATGGCGACGGCCAGCACTGCGGCGGAGCGCGAGTGCGCGATGTGGAACGAGAACAACCGGATGCGTGAATGTGCCTTGGCGCCATCGTGCGACGAGTTGGACAAGTTCGTGACCTACTCCCCGAAGAAGGAGGTTTGCAACTACAACGAATCCTTTCCGTGCCGCGAGCTGCCCGACGGGTCGTGGCTGGCGGCGGGTGCGGGTTCCAGTGGAGACGGCTCGGACAGCGACTCGCCCTTCACCATGGCCAACCGGTTCACCGGCGACGGGTGGTACGTCTACGCCTCATCCGACAACGATCCAGCTGCGGTGCTCACCGTGGATGAGGTCACCGCGATCGTGACCAGCGACGCCTGGTTCGAGTAGCCGAGCGGCACGTCCCTGTAACGGTGCCGCGCGGATCGCCTCGCATGGAGTACTCATGTTCGCCGCCAGCGAATCCACGTGCGGGACAGTGCCGGCTGAGGACCCTCCCGGCCACGCGTTCGCTTGCGACACTCCTATGCTTCGTCAAGCAGCTGTGACCCCACTTTTCCCTACCCGAGTGGCCAGGTAGTCCAGCGGCATCGATGTCGTCCGAGCGTAGACGGATGATCGTTACGCCGAGTGAGACCAGTGCGGGAACCTTCACAGGTGACGGTTGACAGCGACAGGTCCGCGTCCCGCAGAGGATCCCCCTACGGTCACCGGGCGCGCGTTCACCGCTGCCGACCCGGACGGGTCGGGTTAGCCGGGGCAGACCGTACGCGACCAGATGCCGCAGGCAATTTGGACGGCAGAATGTTGGTCCCGTACTGCGCAATAGCCGGACAGAGCTGCGCAGGTCAGCCTTTCTGGCCGATAATCGCTGGGTCGGATCGCCCCAGGCGCGACACACTGGCCCGGTGGCCTCCGAAGTCTTCGTCTGCCAGGTCTGCTCGCACCTGCTCTCCAGCCCCGTTGAACGGGCTGCTGTATTGCCCGCGCGGAGATATCGCGACGCGGACGAGATCTCCTATCTACCGACCATGGCGAACGGAACGTGGGCCGTCGATACCCAGCCCCGCACATCCTTTGCAGACAACACGTCAAAGGGATCAATCGGTTGCCTGGTGCTCCATCCTGACGACGGAATCGGGCTCGAGCTGCACCCCGAGGCGTTCCGCAACTCCGGGTGCTGCGGTCACGACGGTCTTGACGGCGTCAACCGACGCTGCTCGCATTGTCATGCGGATGTCGCCACCCTCGTCGACGACTGCTGGACCGTCGTCGAGCTCCGCTTCGAACCTTCGGCGGTACGTGTCACCCCAGCGCAGTAGACCCATCGGCAAAGGCTCGAGGGCGCCCTGCGTACTGACCTAATCCCGTCGCACGGCCTGTGGTTATCCGAGTGAGCGCACCCGCCCGCAACGCGGGCAGATCCGGACGTTCAGGTGGTGCTGGTCGGGTCCACGCCCAACAAGCGCGCGAGCCCGCTTCGCTGGGCGTCACGGTGCTCCACGTAGATGGTGAACGTCTGGTCCGGTCGAGCACTATTGCGTGCCCAGTCGAGGACCTCTGCGACGTCGGCCGCATCGCTCAACCGGTACTCGTCGCAGTGCCACATCACCTGCTCCTGCGCGACGCCGGGCGGCGCGGGGGGCTGATGCCAGAAGTAGACGCGATAGACCGGCCAGGCGATCTCCCACTGGCTGTCTCGCGGATCCACGCCCTCAACCTTCATGACGCCTGACTCTAGGGCTGATCGACCCACAGCCAGCTAGATCCGGGCGTTCCGCAGGCCGATCGGCTCGCGGAGCGTGCCATAGCGGGATCCCCGTACCGCGATGGGCACGAGGGACCAGCCAGGGACCGCGAGGCTCCCGTGTGAGGGACGAAGTACGAGGACCTGAACCCCGCGCGCCACGCCGTCTGCCCGAGGTCCCAGATGATGTGGGTGATGACAACGACGAGGCGCACCGTGTGGTCCCCGTGCCTGGTCACACCACCTCGGCCCGCCGCCACCACGCCACCGTGGCGGACGCACCCAGCGCGGCGACCAACGGCACTACCAGCAGCCGTACCGGAGCCACCGGTTCCATCCCAGCGTCGGTGCCCATGGCCCACACTGCAGCCACCGACCAAGGCCACCAGGTGCCCGCTCCAGCCACCATCGCGACTTGAGCGGCGACGACGAGCACCATCAGGCCACCGACGGCAGGCAGATAGCCGCGCCCGATGCTGGCAGGCCAAGCGACAGGAAGCGCGAGGAGTCCGGACAGGACCGCCAGAGCGGCGAGCCGCCCGAGGACGCGCCCGTCGATCGCGTCAGGAAGTCCGAGGCCGGAGGCGATCCCGATCAGCGCGGCGGCAGCGGCCACGCCGATGCCCACCGCGACGGACCAGGCCGCGAGGAGCACCAGCTTGGCCCATGCGACGGAGGTGCGGGGGGTCGCGGAGGCGTAGAGCGAGACAACCGTGCGGTCGGCGTACTCCCGTCCGAAGCACCAACCGACCACGATGCCGGAGCCGACCACGCCAGCGGTGGCGTAGATCTGGACAAGGCCGCCGAGGTAGCCGGCCCAGCCGACGCCCGGCAGCAGCAGGGAGGCTTTGACGCTCATCGGGTCAGCGCCGCCGCGTTCAGCGGCGATCAGGAAAACCCGGGCGAGCAGGGCTGGCACCAGGAGCAGGGCCACAGTCGCCACGGCGACCACTCGGGAGCGGCGCAGCTTGAGCGCCTCGACGGCGTACGCCGCGGTCATCGGACCGTCTCCCCGCGCCGGGCCGCCTCGTCGGCGGCGTGCACCATCGCGAAGAACGCCCGCTCCAGGTCGACGCCGTGCGGGTCCAACTGGCCCACGATGGTGCCCGCATGGATGACGCTCACGCGGTCGGCGATCCGAGCCACCTCGTCCAGGTGGTGGCTGGAGACCAGCGCGGACACCCCGGCGGCGGTGCGCGACAGCAGTAGCTCGCGCAGCAGCAGCACCCCGGCTGGGTCGAGGGCGTTGGTGGGCTCGTCCAGGACGAGAAGCCGCGGCTCGTGCACGAGCGCGCTGCCCAAGCCGACGCGCTGCCGGTTGCCCTGGGAGAGCGCCGATGCGCGGCAGTCCGCCCACGGCCCGAGCTCGAGGTCGGCCAGCGTGCGGTCGGCGCTGACCCCGGCTGCGGAGGCGGGCACGCCATGCAGCCGCGCCGCCGCCCAGAGGTTCTCCCGGACCGTCAGCTCGGGGTATACGAACGGCGTGTCGATCACGTGTCCCACACGGGCCCACCCCGCCCTGTCGACGTGCGCAACCTCTATGCCACCGATGCGGACGACACCACCCTCGGGCCGGATCATCCCCAGAGCGGCGCGCATCAGGGTCGACTTCCCGGCCCCATTGAAACCGACCAGCGCGTGCACCTCGCCAGGAGCAACGGTGAGGTCGACGTCATGCAGGACGACAGTGTCGTCGTAGCGGTGCGCCAAGCGGCAGATCTCCAGCGCGCTCATCACCTCGCCGTCCCGTCGAGCACGTCGAGTGCTGCGCTGAGCCGGCCAGACATCGGGTCGGGCTCGTCGCTTAGGCACCACTCGAGCAGGGCGACGGTGAGTGCGGCCAGCGCAGCAGCCGATGCGACGCGCGCCTCGAACGGACTGACACCGTCCGCGACCAGGACCTCAGCGATCGCCTCCTGGGTGACCTCGGTCGCGGCGTACGTCCCGGCGCGGAGCACCGGATGCCCCGCCGCGATCCTGACCCGGAGCCGGACCTCCTCTTGCCCTGGCAGGTCCATGTGCGTAAGCGCGGCGCGAAGTCCCGCGCAGACGCGCGCTAGGGGCGGGAGGCCGGTCGGTGCGGCAGCCACGGCAGCCGCAATGGCCGGATCGAAGCCGTCATCGAGCACAACGGCGTCCTTCGTCGGGAAGTGCCGGAAGAACGTCATGTGACTGACGCCGGCCTCCAGCGCGATCTGCTCGACGGTCGTCGCGTCATACCCCTGCTCGGAGAACAGCCTGAGTGCCGCCACCTGCAGCAGCGCACGGGTGCGTGTGGTCCTACTGGTGCTCGTGGCCGCCATATCACTAATGTTAGTGGCTAACATTAGGAGCAACAACCTTCAGCAGACGACCTTCTCGGCCAGGCGCGGGCGCCCCGATAGCCGAACCGGCTGCGGACGCTTGTTGGCGAGGTCGGACAGGTGAGTCTCTCTACCGCGCCGGTCGCCGAATCGGGATCCCGCGATGGCACGCTCCGCGAGCCGATCCGCTTCCGGGAGCGCGATCAGGATCCATGCGCTCGTCGCCGACGACCACCGGGTCGCCTCACGAGGTTCGGCTTCCGAGACAACGTCAACCAAGTCGTAGGACGACGTGCTCCAGGGGCTTACGGAAACGTCCAACGACGGTTTCCTGGCCACGTTCAAGCCTCTTCCTCGCCTGGTCGGGCGTGCGCTTCAGCCGGTGCGCCCCTCGAACGGCGATCTGGCGGAGCGGAGACGCGCTGTTGTCGCACGGAGCGGACCAGATCGCGCGGGATCTCGCGACGCTGCGGCGATCACAAGAATCGCAAGGCCACCGAGTGAGCTCCAGGCCACACGTACTCCGTCGCCACCCGACCCGTCCCAGGGCACGAAGATCGCCGCCTCCAGGAAGAGATCGACGATGAGCGCACCGATGCCGAGCAACCCGACTGCCGGGGCCACGAGTCCCCCTGGCTCGCTCTCGCCGCGAGCCGCGAGCACCGCGGCCGCGGCGAGCGCCAACACGCACAGCACCGCCAGTTCGCCGCTCACCAGCCACACAGGTGGGAGGGATTCCTGCCACCGCAGCACGACCAGGACCAGCCCCCAGGCCACCGAAATCAGTGCGGCCCCGGACAGGAGTCCTGGCAGTCGGCGTCGCCACACTCCGACCGGCGTCACGGTGGTCAGTGCGGCGGCCGCATCGTCGAGCAGATATCCCGCTCCCCCTGCGAACAGCAGCTCGCAGATGAGCACCACGAGTCCCGACACCCCAGCGTCCGACTGGGCAACGGAGGCGACGATCACCAGGACGATTGCGGCCGCGACCGCACCCACCAGTTCTCGCGGCGCTCCGGTGTTCATGACAGGGCAAGCAGGAAGAATCCGACCGTGCCGATGGTGAGCGCGGCCCCCGCGCCGAGCAGTGGCCGCCGATGCCCGGGATCGCGGACCAGCGCCGCTACGACCGCCAGCCCGCAAAGACACAGGAGGTAGAACAGGACCCAGATCGGCTCCACGCCGGGCACGAAGTTCGACCGCACGATCGGGCCTTCACCGTCGTTCACGTACTCGTCGACCAGGATCGGCCAGGGTGACAACAGTCGCCAGGGATTGGACGCCTCGCTCGGCAAGGCGGTGAGGAACACGAGCGTCACCACGCCGATGAGGGCCGACCCCCGGAACGGGGCCCACCGGGCCACCGCGACGCCGAGCAATGGTCCACCCAGTGCGGCGACCGGACCCATTGCTATCAAGGTGGCCAGCACGTCGATGGCGGGGTCGTCGCGGAACCAGGCGACGTGCGCGGTGACCGGGTCGCCGACGGGCGTCCAGATCGCTGCGGTGACCAGCATGAAGATCGCTACTACCCCTCCGGCGGCGGCTGGCACCAGACAGGCCAGGCACAGCGCGAGCGTGCGTTGCTGCCGACCCACAGGCGTGGTCCCGGCAAGGTCGCGGGTGCGCAGGAGCGAAGTCGTCAGCCGGTGGGCGACGATGAACCCGAAGACGCCGAAGAGGAAGGCTATGAACAAGGTGCCGGTCATCGGGTTCGCGTCCAGTTTCTGCTGCCAGACCACGGCGCCCATCGGGATCAGCATGATCGCCACACCGAACAGGAACAGCGGATGCCGGGCAAAGCGCTTCGCCTCCACTCGAGCCAGGGCTCCCACCGTCGATCGGGCGTCAGCGGACAAGGCGTCGTGTCGCGAGGAGATCACGGCGCTCATGACGCAGCCTCCAGTTCCGTCTCGCGAGCCGCGTCCCCGACCAGCAGCAGGTAGGCGTCCTCCAGGTCCGGCTCGATGAGCTCGGCGGACGGGGGTGGGTCACCAACGTTGCGGAACCGCCCGCTACCCGTACGCCAGGCATGTTGAGCGGCCGGGTCGCGCTCGCTGGCCATCCAGACCCGGTCGGCGGCCTGGGCGACCAGGTCAGCCACTGTGCCGTCGAAGAGGATCCGACCCCCGTCGATGACGACCACCCGCTCGCACAGGGCCGCCACGTCCTCGGTCTGGTGCGTGGAGATGATCACCGTCGACGTCTCCCCCGCCCGACCCAGCACGTCGCGCAACCGGCCCCTCTGGGCAGGGTCGAGACCGGTGGTCGGCTCGTCGAGGACCAACAAGTCGGGTCGCCCGAGCAACGCCTGGGCCAGGACGACGCGACGCCGCTGGCCGCCGGACAGTGCACTGACCCGCTTGGTGGCGACATCGGTGAGCCCGACCAGATCGACGACCCGGCGCACCTCGTCGTGCCGGGCCGAGACCTCGGTCCACTCCTTGAGGATCGCCAGGTAGTCAACGAATGCGAACGCCGTGAAACCGCGGGGAAAGCCGGTCTCCTGGGGCACGTAGCCGAGCCTGCGACGTACGGCGACGCGGCCGTCGGTCGTGGTCGGGTCCGCCCCGAGGATCTGCACGGTGCCGCTGTCGGCGGCGAGCGCGGTGGCCAGGATCCGAAGCAGGGTGGTCTTGCCGGCGCCGTTTGGGCCAAGCAGCCCGGTGATGCCAGGAGCAAGGTCGAGGTCGACTGCGGAGAGTGCGGGGGTGCGGCCGTAGGACTTGCCCAGGCCGGTGAGTGTGACGGTGTTCATGACTGCCTTCCCAGGTGTTCGAAGGACGGTTGACGCAGGGTGATGGCCGCGACTGCGACCAGCGTGAGTACGGCGAAGACGAGCTGCATGGTCGGCTCGACCACTTCAACCGGGTCGCTCAGGCGCGAGGCGAACACGACCGCGGCCGACCAGCAGGCGGCCATGGTTGCGGCTGTGGCGGTGGCGCCGCAGACCGGCGCCAGGAGGAGGGTCACGGCGACCCCCGCCGCGGCCGGGGTCAGCCAGGCCACCCCCACCCACGCAGGTCCGGACAGCGCAAACCCAGCCAGCAGGGTGACGGGGAGGGAAGTGGCCAGCACTCCGGTCGTGCGCAGCAGGAGCATCCGGACGGCGGAGTAGGGAGTGACCGTGACCAGCTCGTGGCACGGGTCCGTATCCCCCCCAAAGGAGGCCGCCACACCGGCCACGGGGGCGAGCGGCGCCACGATCAGGAAGAGGGTCAGGCCATACTCGCCGGCGAAGAGGGCCGCCAGACCGGCAAAGAGCGTGACCACCAGGAGCCCGAGCAGCCAGGCACCCCGGAAGGCCGGCACCGCGACCAGGAGTCGCGCGAGCTCGGTCGAGACGCCCAAGCGATTGATCAGCCGCTCCGGAAGGCTCCGCCGAGGTGTCTCGACGTGAGCTCGGATCGCGCTCCAGGCCCGGTCGATGCCTTGCGTGGGCATCAGCTCGCCGAGCCTGACTCGACAGCCTCGGCACTCGACGAGGTGCGCCTCCACGGATGCCCCTACAACGGTGAGCGGCTGCCCGTCGACGTACGCCCGCAGGGTGGCCTCGTCGAGGTGCCACGTGGGTGTGCTCTGCCAGCTCATGCCAGTTCCTCCCTCATCGTCGCCCGCGCGCGTTGCAGCCGGGACTTCACGGTGCCGCGCGGAATACCGAGTAGCACCGCGGCCTCCTTGGTGGAGAGTCCGTCCAGCACTGTTAGCTGAAGGACGACCCGCAGCTCCGGCGAGATCCGGGCCATGGCGATGCCGACGTCCACGTGCTCCAACCGAAGCAGCACGCGCTCCTCGGCCGAGATCTCCTGGAGGTCGCTCTCGACGAGGGCCGGTCCGAGGCGGAAATCGGCGCGCTTGCGAAGCCTGCTGATGAGGCGGTGGATAGCGATCCCCCACAGCCACGCCGGCACTTCGCCGTCGCCGCGGAAACGGGACGCGCCGTCCCAGGCCGCGATGAAGGTGTCTTGCAGCACGTCCGATACGGCGTCGGAGTCTGCGCACCGGCGACCAAGCCGCGCCGAGATCCAGAGTGCGTGGCGATGGTATAGCTCGCGGAGCGCACCTTCGTCCCTACCGGCCATCGCACGGAGCAGGTCGGCGTCCGAAAGATCTCGGGTGGCCATACAAGGACTGTCGCACCGCGGCCGGCGAACGGACCACGAGCCGCCGGACTATTTCAACGTGCCGTGGAACGCGTGCACGCCCATGGTGGGCGGTTCGACGCAGGGCCGCTGCGACCCGACCGCTACCTGCCCAGTCGACGGCGGGAAGCGAGACCCGTCACGCAAGCCGAACCCCGAACGGAATTGGGAAGGACGGCGGTCAGGTCTGCTGAACGATCTGGGGACTTCTTCTATCTACGCTGCCTGATCGGCGGCTTTGCTCATGATGAGTTCGAACTCGATGGGGGTCAATCGGCCGAGTCGCTGTTGGCGTCGCCGGCGGTGGTAGGTCCGCTCGATCCAGGACACGATCTCGAACTGGCACGCTCCGCGAGCCAGTCCCTCTCGGCACGGCCGGAGCAAGTCCGCTTTTCAGGCGGCGCGCGCGGGCTGTGCTTTCAGAGCCACTCACCCCCTAAGGCAGCGAGGCCCACGTCCAGTACCAGTGCCCAACGGCTTACGCCGTGGGTTCATGCTCGACGACGACGTCCCAAATCGACGACCCCATCTCTGAAAGCGGAAGCCGTGCGGGACGAACGGCCACCGGACGCCGTTCCACGTGCGGGCCTGGTGCCAGCACAGGTAGACCGGAGTGAGGACCGCATCGCTCTTGCGCATGACATTAGGCGCGACGGTGGTCCGGCACGGTGGTCCGGCACGGTGGTCCGGCACGTGGTACCCCGGCGGACCGCGTTCCGCCTGACTAGTCGCTGAGCGGTTCGAGCCCCTGGAGGAGCGCTACGGGGATCGTCCTGCCGGCCTTGCGGGCGTATCGGGCGACCTCGGGGGCTTGGGCGAGGATAATCTCGGTCCACATGGCGTCTCGAGGGTCCCCGACAAGCTCCTGTGGACGGGCCGTGAACTGGTCGTGGCCGACCTGCACCTCGACCACCGTGGCGGCACGGAGGTTCTGGAACCAATCGGGGTCCCGTGGCGAGCCGGACCCGGTGCCCCAGATCACCGGCCCCTCGGAGGTGGTGAGGAAGCGCACGCAGGTGGAACGAGGCACACCGGTGCGCCGGCCCGGCGCCGTGATGAGCAGGACATGCACGTCCTTGCGGCCGCTGCTCAAGCGGCCGTCCAGTCGTCGGTAGAGCCACACGCCGATGCGGTTGCCAATACGGGCGAGGTGTCGGCTCATGTCTGCTCACCGGCCCGCGCTGCTAGGCCGACCCGGGCGAGGTCCTCGGCCAGACGTGCGTCGCGGTCTTGATGGGCGGGGATCAACCGGGCGTAGAGCCGGTCCAGCAGCCACGGCGCACGCAGTACCTTGAACGACTGGGTGATCAGCGTGCGGCCTTCGCGTGGCTCCAGTCGGATGCGCCACTGGGTGCTGTCGGGAAAGAGCCGGGTCGGCACCGTCCTCCAGACGATCTCGCGGGGCGGGTCCACGGTGACGATCTCGCTGATGCGGCTCCAGCGCGCCCAGCCAGCCAGGTTGCGGCCACAGAAGCGGGCGCCTGGGACGGGTCCATGAGCGTTGCCCAGCCATCGTGCGGAGTGGCATTCGTGGCTCCATTCGCCGATCCGCGTGACGTCGGAGATCACGTCCCACACCTGCTGAACGGTCGCGTCGACCTCCACTTCGACGCGCGAGTTCTTCTGGACCTGGCTCACGAGCCGCTCCTGGAGGCGGCGACCGACGTTCCCTCGGATCCGCTGACGATCAACAACCGCTCGACCGTCATTGCCAGCCACTGCTCGTAGTCGTCTACCGATCGCTCGCCGATCTGGGTCAAGAGGTGGAAGACGTCAGCGCCCATGACCACCCACAGCCCGTCAAGCACGTGGTCGTCGACCGGTCGGCCTACCACCAACTCCACGCCTTCGCGGATGTTCTCGCGCCGCCTGTTTTCCAAGTCGTGGAGCTTGGCGGCGAGCTGCGGCTCGCTCCCGGCTGCTTCGGTGAGTGCCCGACGCAGTCCCCAGGTGCGCTGATTGATTCCGGAGACCAACTGCGCAGCCGCACGGATCCGGTCCGTGACGCTACCGACGCCGATCGCGGCGAACTCGGGACGTTGCGACAGTGGCACGGGCCGGGCGTCGCCGACGACGCCGACGTCGATGGCGGCCAGCAGCAGTTCGGTCTTGGAGCCGAAACTGGCATAAACGGTCTCGACTGCGACGCTGGCTTCCTTGGCGATGTCGCGCATCCCGGTCGATGACCAGCCGCGGTCGGCGAACAGCGACGTGGCCG
>JBDSPC010000245.1:0-7181 GCA_039914485.1 Nocardioides sp. | reverse complement strand
CCGACCCGATCGACGTGCTGGGGCTGGTCAACATCACCGCGCCCGAGCAGGACGCCACGGTCAGCGGCGGCACGCTCGAGGCCAGCGGCGTCGGTTCCTCCTTCGAGGCCAACATGCTGTGGGAGATCCGCCAGGGCGACCAGGTCGTGCTCGACGGCTTCGCGACGGCGGAGGGCTGGATGGACAAGCTCTACCCGTGGGAGGCCTCGATCGACGTCGCCGGGCTCGAGCCCGGCGACTACACGTTCGTCGCGCGCACCGACGACCCGTCCGGCGGCGCCGAGGGCTCCGGCCCGCACGAGGACACCAAGGACTTCTCGATCAAGTAAACCCGTCTGGTCACTCGCGCGTCCCACTAGCGTGACGACCCATGCAGCACTGGCAGGCGCGGTGAGCGCCGACCGCTGGAGCGCCGACGAGGCGCTCGAGGAGCTGTACGCCGCACACTGGCGCCAGCTCGTGCGGCTGGGCGTCCTCCTGGTGCGCGATGTCGGCACTGCCGAAGAGGTCGCGCAGGACGCCTTCGTCGCCATGCACGGTCGCTGGGGCAAGCTCCGCGACAACGACAAGGCGCTCGCCTATCTCCGCCAGGCAGTCGTCAACCGGTCCCGGTCCGTCCTGCGGCACCGGGTCGTGGTCGACCGGCACGTCCGCGCCGAGGCTGCCAGGTCTGAACCGACGGCCCCGGATGCGGACACCGGCATGCTCGACGCGGCCCGGCGCAGCGCCGTACTCGATGCGTTGGGGCAGCTGCCCGACCGGCAGCGCGAGGTGCTGGTGCTGCGGCACTACCTCAACCTGTCGGAGGCCGAGATCGCCGAGGCTCTCGGCATCGCCCGCGGCTCGGTGAAGTCGCACGCCTCGCGTGGCTCGGCCGCGCTCCGCGACCTCCTCGGCGACGTCTGGAAGGACGAGTCATGACCGACCTGCACGAGCTCCTCACCGATGCCGTGGCCGACGTCGAGCCCGGCTATGCCCTCGACGACATCCGCGCGCGGACGACTCCCACACGGCGCCGTTGGCCGTACGCCGCAGGCGGGGCTGTCCTCGCCATCGCCGCATCGGTCGCCGCGTTCGCGGTGCTGACTCCCGACCACGCTCCGCGCGCGACGGATCCCGGATCGACGACGTCGCCCTCCGCCACGGCCACCGCTACGGAGTTGGCCACTGACCTTCCCCAGCAAGGGGTGGAGGTCTACTACGTCGGAGACACACCCGATGGGCCACGGCTCTTCAGCGAGAACCGGATGGTCCAAGCCGCGAACCCCCTCGAAGCTGCGATCGCCGCTCTCGAGCAGACGCCTCTCGACCCGGACTACCGCACCTACTGGCCAGCCGGGGCGATCGAGAGCATCCACTTCGACGGGATCGGAGGCGACGGCGTGTTCGGGGTCGTCCTCACCGACACATCCCTGCACGATCGCCCGGCCTCCATGGACGAGGCGACAGCCCAGATGGCCATCGCGCAGGTGATGTACACCCTGCAGAAGGGTGCCAATGCACGGGCAGCGGTGAGTTTCTCCTTTGACCACAATCCCATCGACCAGGTGTTCGGCGTGCCCACCTCCGAGCCCCTCACCACCGGAGTCGTGCTCGACACCCTCGCCCACGTCTCGATCACCACGCCCTCCGAAGGGATGCTCGTCGACAACGACGAGCCGCTCGTCGTCGAGGGCGTCGGCAACTCCTTCGAGGGCAACATCGTCACGCGGATCCAGCGCTGGGAGGGCACCCATGTCGTCGACCAGAAGCCAGCCATCGCCGGCATGGGCGAGGACAGGCTGTTCCCGTTCGAGATCACCTTCGACCTGACCGGGGTCCCGCCGGGCGACTACGTCGTGATCTCCCAGAGCGACGACCCCTCCGGACAGGGACGATTCGACACCGACACCCGCCGCATCACGGTCGTGGACTAGGCGCCCACCTTGCGGGTGGCGGCAGATCACCAGCTGGGACCCCTTCAGGTCGCAATGTGCCGCCACCTTGCGAGGGCACGGTCCGGGGACGCGAGTGATCTAGCCCCAGCGGGGAGTGCGCGCGAGCAGGGCACTGACGGCGGCGAGTCCGGCCGTCGACGTACGCAAGACCTCGTCGCCGAGGCGAACGGTCACCGCGCCGGCGGCCTCGAAGGCGGCCAGCTCGTCGGGCGCGATGCCGCCCTCCGGTCCGACGATGACGACGATCTCGCCGGCGGCCGGCACGTCGAGGGACGCCAAGGACGTCGTCGCGTCCTCGTGGAGCACGGCGACGAGCGCGGCGTCGGAGAGGCGGGTCGCGACCTCCGGGGTCGACGCGAGGGGCGTCACCGTGGGCAGCCAGGAACGGCGCGACTGCTTGCCGGCCTCGCGGGCGGTGGCCTGCCACTTGGCATGCGACTTGGCCGCACGCTCGCCCTTCCAGACCGCGACCGAGCGCGACGCGGCCCACGGAACGATGGTGTCGACGCCGATCTCGGTGAGCACCTCGACGGCCAGCTCGCCGCGGTCGCCCTTGGGCAGCGCCTGGACGACGGTGAAGGTCGGCGACGGCCGATCGAGGAACGACGCGGACGCGACCGTCACGCTGAAGACACGCTTCCCGGTCTCCGCGACGGCTCCCACGACCCGGTGACCGGCACCGTCGGTGAGCACGACCTCCTCGCCGACTCGCAGGCGGCGTACGGCGACGGCGTGGTGTGCCTCGTCACCGGTCACCTCGACCGTCGACCCGACGGCAGACCCGGCAAATAGGCCGTCGAGCGAGGGCACGAGGTGGACCGGGAGCGACACGGCTCAGTGCTGCTGGAAGGCGTCGCGGAGCCGGCCGAAGACGGACTTCTGCGAGGACTGGACCTGCCCGGTGGGCGACTCCTCGCCCCGGATGGCGGCGAGCTCGCGCAGGAGCTCCTCCTGGCGCGGGTCGAGGCGGGTCGGGGTGTCGACGACGACGGTGACGATCAGGTCACCGCGCCCGCCGCGCAGCCCGGGCACGCCGAACCCGCGGAGGATCTGCTGGCTGCCCGACTGGGTGCCCGGCTGGATCTCCAGGTCGTAGTCGGTGCGGAGCTCGGAGTCCTCGTCGATCTCGAGGTCGGCCTCGAGCAGCGGCAGCGTCAGCGTGGTGCCGAGTGCCGCGGCGGTCATCGGCAGCGTGACGGTGCTGTGCAGGTCGTTGCCGTGACGGGTGAAGGTCGGGTGCGCATCCACGTGTATCTCGACGTAGAGGTCGCCGGGCGGGCCGCCGCCGGGGCCGACCTCTCCCTGCTCGGTGAGCTGGACCCGGGTGCCGTGGTCGACACCGGCGGGGATCTTGACGTTGAGCGTGCGACGCGAGCGGACGCGGCCGTCGCCGGAGCACTCGCGGCAGGGATCGGGGATGATCTGGCCGAAGCCGCGGCAGGCGGCGCAGGCGCGCAGCGTGCGGATCTCGCCGAGGAACGACCGCTGCACCTGGGCGACCTCACCGGCGCCGCGACAGGTCTCGCAGATGATCGGCTTCGAGCCGGGCGCGGCACCGTCGCCGTGGCACGTGGTGCACGTGAGCGCGGTGTCGACCTTGAGCTCCTTGGTGGTCCCGAAGGCCGCCTCCGCCAGCTCGACGTCGAGCCGGATCAGGGCGTCCTGCCCGCGGCGTACGCGCTGTCGAGGACCTCGGCCCTGGCCGCCCTGACCGGGCGCGCCGCCACCGAAGAAGGCGTCCATGATGTCGGTGAAGGAGAAGCCCTGGCCCTGGCCGAAGCCGGCCGCGCCGCCGCCGAACGGGTCGCCGCCGCGGTCGTAGGCCGCCCGCTTCTGCGGGTCGGAGAGCACCTCGTAGGCCCGGGAGACCTCCTTGAACTTCTCCTGGGTCGCCGGGTCCGGGTTGACGTCCGGGTGCAGCTGACGGGCCAGGCCGCGGTAGGCCTTCTTGATGGTGGCCGCGTCGGCGTCACGGGAGACACCGAGCAGCTCGTAGAGATCAGTGCTCACTGCTGTCCTTCGTCGAGGATCCGGGAGACGTAGCGCGCAACGGCGCGCACGGCGGCCATGGATCCGGGGTAGTCCATGCGGGTCGGTCCGACGACGCCGAGCGTCGCCAGGGCTTGGTCGGTGGGGCCGTAGCCGGTGGCCACGACGCTGGTGGACGCGAGCTGGGAGTAGGGGCCCTCGTGGCCGATGCGCACGGTGACGGCGTCACCGACGGCCACCTCGCCGATCAGCTTGAGCAGCACGACGTGCTCCTCGAGCGCCTCGAGCAGCGGGCGCACGGCGGTGTCGAAGTTGTCGCCGAACCGTGCCAGGTTGGCAGCGCCCGCGACCGCCACCCGCTCGTCGCTGCGGTGGTCGGACATCGAGTCGGTCAGCACGTCGACGAGGCACTTGGTCAGGGCGCGATCAGCGGGGGGTACGGCGTCGGGCAGGCGACTCAGGGCCGCGGCGCCGTCGGCGATGCGCTCCCCCGCGGCCGCCTGGTTGAGGCGGATGCGCAGGTCGGCGAGCTGGTCGTCGGACATCTCGGCCGGGATCTCGACCAGCCGCTGCTCGACCCGGCCGGTGCTGAGGATCAGGATCAGCATCACCCGCGTCGGGGTGATGGCGACGAGCTCGATGTGGCGCACGGTGCTGCGCGAGAGGGTCGGGTACTGCACGATCGCGACCTGGCGGGTCAGCGTGCTGAGCAGCCGCACCGAGCGCTGGACGACGTCGTCGAGGTCGACCGCGCTGTCGAGCAGGGTGGCGATCGCGCGCTTCTCGGCGGCGCTCATCGGCTTGACCGAGCTCAGGCGGTCGACGAAGAGGCGGTAGCCCTTGTCGGTCGGGACACGTCCGGCGCTGGTGTGGGGCTGGTGGATGAAGCCCTCCTCCTCCAGCGCGGCCATGTCGTTGCGCACGGTCGCCGGGGAGACGCCCAGCTGGTGCCGCTCGACCAGCGCCCGGGAGCCGACCGGCTCCTCGGTGGCGACGTAGTCCTCGACGATCGCGCGCAGGACGGCGAGCTTGCGGTCCTCGACCATGTCGCCTCCTTCGTCGTCGTCTGGCACTCGTGGTTGAAGAGTGCCAAGACTACTAGTTCTGCCTACAGTGACCGGCATGCCCGACTTCAACGAGGTGGCGCCGCGTGTCTGGGTCGCCCACTACGACTGGATGCACGTCAACATCACCCTGATCGGCGGGTCCGACGGCCTGGTGATGGTGGACACCCACGGCTCGGAGCAGCAGGCGCGCGTCGTCGCCGACGACGTCCGCCGCCTCGGCGCCGGTCCGCTCACCGCGCTGATCAACACGCACAACCACTGGGACCACTGGTTCGGCAACGACGTCTTCCTCTCGGAGTACGGCGACCTGCCGGTCCACGCCACCGAGTTCGCGCTCGACGCGATGGTCGCGACGGGTGGCCGCCACGATCCGCACCTCGCCGACCACCCGCGGGCCGACGAGATCCAGGCCACCACCTTGCGGCCGGCGAACCGGGGCTTCTCCTCCGCGGTGGCGATCGACCTCGGCGACCGGGTCATCGAGCTCATCCACCCCGGGCGCGGCCACACTGCGGGCGACCTGGTCGTCCGCGTGCCCGACGCCGACGTGATGGTGGGCGGCGACCTGGTCGAGGAATCGGACAAGCCGTTCATCGGCGACGACTCGTTCCCGCTGGAGTGGCCGCTCACGCTGGACCTGGTGCTCGGGCTGATGACGTCCTCGACCGTCGTGGTCCCCGGGCACGGTCAGATCATCGACATGGACTACGTGCAGGACCAGCGGGTCGAGTTGGGTGTCATCGCGGAGACGATTCGCGACCTCGCCAGCCGCGGCGTGCCCGCCTCGCAGGCTCTCGAGCAAGGTGAATGGCCATGGGACCCTGAGCTGCTGAAATCCGCCGTACGACTCGGATATGAGCACCTGCCACGTGCACAGAAGCGGCTGCCGCTGGTCTGAAGGGGTGTGTACGCAGCCGTCTCGGTGGACTAGGCATGGAACATGACCGAATCCAGCGAGACGCCCCGGGCCAGCTCCACCACCAGCGAGGCCGACGCCGACAACAGCACGCCGAGCACCGCGCCCGACGACGCCTCGATCGCCGGCGTCTCGGACGACCAGCTCCCCGAGGACCTGCAGCCCGGTGAGGACAACCCCCTCGCGGAGCCCCTCGACCCCGACGCCGAGGAGACCAAGGATGCCGAGGAGCTCGGCATGCAGGACACCCAGGACGACACCACCGGGACCTACCGCACCGAGGGTGAGCTGGGGGACGCCGACGCGACGAGCGAGGACGCCGACTCCGAAGACGACTGACCTCGGCGTGGCGGGGCGACCCGGACGAGTTGCCCGCCTAGCGTTGGACGGTGCCTTCCCCCACGACTGATCGTTACGGCTCCGACGTCCTCAACTCCGACTGGCGCGCACCCAGAGGCGGCCGCGCCGTCGACGTGCCCGCCGAGATCGGGATGATCCTCGAAGAGGTCATCACCGACTGGGTGGGCGAGGTGGTCGCCATCGACCGCGACCTCGACACGCTGACGATCGAGGACCGGCGCGCCAAGCGGCGTACCTTCCCGCTCGGCCCCGGCTTCCTGCTCGAGGGCAAACCGGTGGTGCTGGGTCGACCGACGAGGTCGGGTCCGGAGAAGAAGACGCGTACGGCGAGTGGGTCCATCGCCGTCGACAACGTGAAGGCGCGAGTGGCGCGCGCGAGCCGGATCTTCGTCGAGGGCCGGCACGACGCCGAGCTGGTCGAGAAGGTCTGGGGCGACGACCTGCGGATCGAGGGCGTGGTCGTGGAGTTCCTCGGCGGCGTCGACGACCTCGCCGAGCACCTGCGCGACTTCAAGCCCGGTCCGCAGCGCCGTGTCGGCGTGCTCGTGGACCACCTCGTGCCGGGATCCAAGGAGAGCCGGATCGCCCAGGGGATCATGAAGTCGCCGGTCGGCAAGCACGTGCTGATCGTCGGGCACCCGTTCATCGACGTCTGGCAGGCGGTGAAGCCGTCACGCCTCGGGATCAAGCGCTGGCCCGACGTGCCACGCCACATCGACTGGAAGAAGGGCACCTGCCAGCAGCTCGGCTGGCCGCACCGCGACCAGGCCGACATCGCGCGCGCCTGGAAGCACATCCTCGGCGGCGTGCGCGGCTACGAGGACCTCGACCCGGCCCTGCTCGGGCGGGTCGAGGAGCTGATCGACTTCACGACGGCTCCCTAGCCGTCGACGCGCACCACGAGGCTCGCCG
>JBDSPC010000243.1:0-18264 GCA_039914485.1 Nocardioides sp. | reverse complement strand
GGCCTCATCGGGGTCTTCGACCGGTCGCACTACGAGGACGTGCTGGTCGCCCGGGTCGACGAGCAGGTGCCACGCACGACCTGGGAGGGGCGCTTCGAGGAGATCAACACGTTCGAGAGCGACCTCGTCGACGCCGGCACCACCATCTTGAAGTTCGGCATGATGGTCAGCCACGACGAGCAGGGCGTGCGACTGATGAAGCGCCTGGACCGCCCCGACAAGCACTGGAAGTACAGCGGGAACGATCTGCCGACCCGGCGCAAGTGGGACGACTACCAGGAGGCGTACGCCGACGTGTTCGCCCGCACCTCCACCGATGCGGCGCCGTGGCACGTCGTGCCGGCCAACCACAAGTGGTATGCCCGGCTCGCCATCACCGAGATCCTGACGCAGACCCTCATCGACCTGGACCCCCAGTGGCCCTCGGTCCGCTGGGACCCGATGGTCCAGCGGCGCGAGCTAGCACGGACCATGAGCACCCGGGCACTCACCAAGTCCCTCAAGGAGACCGAGGAGCAGGTCGAGAAGGCCATCGAGAGCGACCGCAAGGTCCACAAGGAGGCCGCCCGCGCCAGCACGGTGGGAGACGACTCGGACCCGATGGCCGACGCCGAGGCCAACGCCAGGGCCGCCGAGGCATCCGCCACCGCCGCCGCCGCGATGGCCGACCTGCAGCGCACCCGTCAGCAGAAGATCGACCTGCTGGCCGAGCGCGCCGACTCCTGAGATCGGCGCCCGAGCCGACGTCCCTCGACGCGACGCAGTCGCGGTGAAGGACGGAGGCGAAGCCCCGCAGCCGCTTGCGGCAAGGGGAGACAGCTAAGTCAGGTCGCGCACGACCGCGTCCGCGAGGAGCCGGCCACGGCGGGTCAGGATCAGCCGCTCCGTCGCGAGCGTGAGCAGGCCCTCCTCGACGAGTCGCGCGACCTGCGCGCGGCCGTGGCGATCGAGCGCCAGGACCGGCAGTCCGTCGCGCAGGCGCAGCTCGAGCAGGATGCGTTCGACGCGGCGGTCGTCGTCGCTGAGCTGCTCGTAGGCCAGGGCCGGACTCGTGCCGGCGGCCAGCCTGTCGGCGTACGCAGCGGGATGCTTGACGTTCCACCAGCGCACGCCGCCGACGTGTGAGTGGGCGCCCGGTCCGGCACCCCACCAGTGGCCGCCGGTCCAGTAGAGGATGTTGTGGCGGCAGCGGCTCTCGGGCCGACGGGCCCAGTTGGAGACCTCGTACCACTCCAGCCCGGCGGCGGTGAGCCGCTCGTCGGCGAGGTCGTACTTGTCGGCGAGGTCGTCGTCGTCGGGCATCGGCAGTTCGCCGCGACGCACGCGTCGCGCCAGGGCGGTGCCGTCCTCGACGATCAGGGAGTACGCCGACACGTGGTCGGGCTCGCAGGCGAGCGCCGACTCCAGCGAGGTCTCCCAGTCGGCGATCGACTCCCCCGGCGTGCCGTAGATGAGGTCGAGCGAGACCTCGTCGAAGCCCGCCTGCCGGGCCCAGTCGACGGCCGCGGGCACGCGGAGCGGGTCGTGGGTGCGGTCGAGCACCTTGAGCACGTGGTCGACGGCGGACTGCATGCCGATGCTGATCCGGTTGAAGCCGGCGGAGCGCAGCTCGGCCAGGTCCCACGCGGTGACGCTGTCGGGGTTGGCCTCGGTGGTGATCTCGACGTCGTGGGCCAGCCCGAATTCGGCGGCGGCGCTTGCGACCACCGCGCCCAGGTCGGCCGGCTTGATCAGGGTGGGCGTGCCGCCGCCGAAGAAGATGGTGTCGATCTGCACGTCCCGATCACCCAGCACCCGACGGGCGTGCCGGATCTCGTGGATCACCGCTTCGGCGTACGTCGATCGCGACGCACCGGGGGCGTCCCCCAGCTCCTCGGCGGTGTAGGTGTTGAAGTCGCAGTAGCCGCAGCGCACCGTGCAGAACGGCACGTGCACGTAGAGCCCGAACGGCTGTGAGCCGAACTCCGCCAACGCCGCGTCGGGAAGCGATCCGTCAGCGGGCATGACCAGACCTGCGGGTTGGGCGGGGGGCACCCGCTCATCCAATCACCAGTGACGGTGAGATGTGGCCACGCCTTAGATCGGCACCGAGAGAGTCGCCACGAAGCCGTCCGCGAGGGAGCCCGTCATCTTCGCCATCTGGAGGGAGTACCCGTCAGAGAAGACCATGTCTGACTCCAGGCTGATCCCGGCCAGGTTGGCCACCGAGGGCGCGTAGCCCGAGGTTGCATAAACCTGCTCGCAGACGTCCTGCGGGAAGGCGAGCTGGGACGTGCGCAGCTTGTTGGAGGCGCTTGTGGCGGTGTCCAGTGACTCGTAGACCTCGAAGTGCACGTGCGGCCACCGCCCCGCATAGCAGCCGGGGAAGATCGTCGTGAACTCCAACCAGCCGTCGTCGCCGGTCTCCTGCACGCCACGCAGGTAGTTCTGGTTCACGGCGTCGCCGTCATACATCGAGTAGTTGCCCGCGCTGTCGCAGTGCCACGCGTAGACCGCGGCGCCCGCAAGGATCGACGCGTCCTCACCGGTGAGATCGAAGACCCTGAATCGCACCGTCAGCGGGATGCCCGCGGCCACACCGCTCGCGGAGCCGAAGCTGGTGGTGATGTCCGAGCGGACCACTCCGCTCTCGGTCAGCAGGTTGGGCCCGTTGGAGCCGTCGCCCGGATAGGGACCGGCCGTCTCCTCCGGGATCTCGCCGTCGGCGACGCTCACGCCCGAGTCGCCGCCCATCCCGCCCGCCGGCGGTGTGGGTTGGCCTGTCGAGGTGTCGGCCGTCGTCGCCGTACCACTCGGGTCCGCGCCACACCCGGCCGCGACCGCCGCCACTCCGAGGCCACCGAAGAGCCCGATCATGCCGCGGCGTCCGAGCCTGCGCTTCCGTAGCGTGCCGAGGTCGTGCTGGAGGCCGAGGTCGTGCTCGTGGACCTCGTCGTCGTGGGTATGGCTCATCGAAGGCTCCTGAGAAGTGGCGAATGGGCGCCGGTGGTCTCCCACCGGCACCCATTCAGCCGTGCATTGCTGTGCGCTCCCTGTGCGGGCGCGATGTGTTGACCGTCAGGCGTAGAGCCCGTCGATCAGGCCCTTGTAGTTGCCCTCGACGACGCTGCGCTTGACCTTCATCGAGGGGGTCAGCTCGCCGGACTCGATCGTCAGGTCGTGGTCGAGCAGCTCCCACTTCTTGATGGTCTCCCAGCGGTTCAGCTTGGCGTTGAGCTGGTCGACGTAGTCGCCCACCATCGCCTTGACCTTCTCGCTCTGGACGACCTCGGTGTAGGAGGAGCCCTCCATGCCGTTCTCGGTGGCCCAGCCGGCCATCGCGTCGGGGTCGAGCGCGATCAGCGCGATGACGTAGTTGCGCTCGGCACCGAACACCATGAACTGGCTGGCGTAGGGGCAGATCGCTTTGAACTTCGACTCGATCGCCGGCGGGGCGATGTACTTGCCGCCGGAGGTCTTGAAGAGCTCCTTGATCCGGCCCGTGATGGTGAGGAAGCCGTCGTCGTCGAGGGCACCCTTGTCGCCGGTGTGCAGCCAGCCCTCGGAGTCGAGCGTGCGGGCCGTCTCCTCGGGGAGGTTGTGGTAGCCGCCCATGACGTGGGGGCCGCGCAGCAGCACCTCGTCGCCGTCGCCGATCCTGACCTCGGAGCCGGGCAGTGCGCGACCGACCGTGCCGATGCGGTTCTCGTCGGGGTGGTTGACGGTGGCGCCGGCGAAGTTCTCGGTCATGCCGTAGCCCTCGAGGATCACGATGCCGGCGGCGTTGAACCACTCGGCGATCTCCCGGTTGAGGGCGGCGGAGCCGGAGATGAAGAAGCGCACGCGGCCACCGAAGCGGGCGCGCACCTTGCTGAAGACGAGCTTGTCGAACAGGCCGTGCTGGAGCTTGAGGCCGACCGGGATCGGCTTGCCCTCACGCTTGAGCTGCTCGTACTTGAGGCCGGTCGCGAACGCCTTGTGGAAGAGCTTCTCCTTGGCGCCACCCTCGGCCGCCTGCATCGTCTGGATCCGGCCGTAGGCCTTCTCGAAGATGCGCGGGGCCGCACCCATGAAGGTCGGCTTCACCTCGGCACAGTTGTCGACGATCTTCTCGACCCGGCCGTCGACGGCGGTGGCGAAACCGCACGCCATCTGGGCCGACAGCAGGACCTTGCCGAACGAGTGGGACATCGGCAGCCAGAGGAACTGCAGGTCGCTCTCGTCCAGGATGTTCTGGACGGCAATGGCCTCGCCCTCGTAGACGGAGGACTTGTGGCTCAGGCGCACGCCCTTGGGTCGACCGGTCGTGCCGGACGTGTAGATCAGCGTCGAGAGCTGGTCGGGCTCGATGGCCGCAGCCTTCTCGGCGATGACGCCGGGGTGCTCGGCGAGGTAGGTCGCACCGAGGGCGGCCAGGTCGTCGAGGGAGATCACCCAGTCGCCGTCGGCCTTGCCGTCGAACGTGATGATCTTGTCGAGGTGCGGCAGCTCGTTGCGGTGGCTGACGAGCTTGGCGATCTGGTCGTCGTCCTCGGCGAACACGAATCTGCAGTCAGCGTCGCCCAGGATGTAGGCGGTGTCGTCGGCGTTGGTCGACGGGTAGACCGTGGTCGTGGCGCCGGCAGCACACATGACGCCCAGGTCGGCCAGGATCCACTCGACACGGGTGCTGGAGGCGATGCCGACGCGCTGCTCGGGCTCGAGGCCCAGCGACAGCAGTCCGGCGGCAATGGCGTCGACCCGCTCCCCGGTCTGCTTCCATGTGATCGACTCCCAGCCATCCCCCTTGGGATAGCGGTAGGCCTCGTGGGCTGACGACTTCGCGACTCGGTCATGGAACTGCACCGCGACGTTGCGGGGCAGGTTCTCCACGAAGGTGGTGTCGTGGTTGATGGGCATGCGACTCCCTGACTCATTGCTCGGGCTGCGGTCAGCGAGGACCACAGGGGCTGACTCCTGGGAGTAACCTAGATCACCTTGTTACGCGGCGGTAGGAATTGAGGCGTTTCAAGACAGCGTGACCACTTCGGCCACTACTCCTGGACCGCCTTGGCGATCGCGATGCACCGGGTGAGCCAGTCCTGCTCGCCCGCCGCGAGGGCCCTGCCGGCCCGCTCGGCACCCTGCACGGACCAGTGCGCATTGAGCACCATCCGCACGATCACCCAGTCCCGGGCGCGGTCCTCGTCGAGACCGGCGGCGTCGATGACCGCGT
The DNA here is from genome assembly GCA_039914485.1 of Nocardioides sp. Classification (GTDB taxonomy): domain Bacteria; phylum Actinomycetota; class Actinomycetes; order Propionibacteriales; family Nocardioidaceae; genus Nocardioides. The sequence goes on along the minus strand of JBDSPC010000243.1, from coordinate 13,070 downwards.
GGAAGCGGCGGCGCACTCCCGCGCGGATGTCGCCCTCGAGCTCGTCCCACCGGTTCCACAGCAGCGGTGCCGGCTCGTAGTGCGGATCGCCGCTCATCGGCTTCGGATCGATCGCCAACCACGGCTCCCGGTCGGCGGCCAGCACGTTGGCGTAGTGCAGGTCGCCGTGCACGATCACGCCCGTGCTCGCCTCGTCGGCGACGAACTCGCGCGCCAGCGAGGTCGCATGCTCGACGAGCCGACGCGGGATGGGTGCATGGCGGGGCATCTGCCGGAGGTTGTCGGTCCAGCGTTCGACGTACGACGTGAGGGTGCGCAGCTGTGGCAGGGCGGGCACGTGGATGCGGGCGTAGAGGCCGCCAACGATCTCGCACGCCTCGACGTCCCAGAGGTCGCCCAGGTCCTCGGGGTGGAGGCGCTCGAGGAGCAGGGCCCGGCGGTGCGGGTCGGCCCGCAGGAGCTTGACGACCCCGTGCCCGCCCCAGCGTTGCAGCGCGATGCCCTCGTGCTCGGACTCGTCGTCACCGTCGAAGGTGACCTTGAGGACGGCCGGCATCCCAGCCGCCGTGCGCACCGGCAGCACGAGTGAGCAGAAGCCGTGCATGGCGTCACCGTCGGGGCTCAGCCCCCACTCGTGAATGACGGTCGCGGCCAGGGCGGGGAGGCGGTCGAGCCACGCCGTCCAGTCGGGGCCGAGCCGTCGCTGCGCGTCCAGCGCGGCCGGGATCCTCACCGGTCCATCATGCCTGCGGGGCCCCCAGGGGTGGCGACGCGGCGTGTCGGCTGCTGTTACAACGAAGGGTGCCCATCGATGCCTTCGAACCCAACCCGCTCGTCCGCCTCCTCGGCAGGCCGGCGGACGACTTCACCGCCAGCGACCTCGTGCGAGCCATGGAGCAGCTGGAGCTGCGCCAGGTGAATCTCCGCTACGTCGGCGGGGACGGCCGGCTCAAGACCCTGGCCTTCCCCATCAACTCGCGCGCCCACCTCGAGCAGGTGCTGACACGCGGCGAACGCGTCGACGGGTCGAGCGTCTTCACCGGAACGGATGCCGACGCGAGCGACGTCTACATCGTGCCGCGCCACCGCACCGCCTTCCTCAACCCGTTCGGCGAACGGCTCTCCCTCGACGTGCTCTGCTCGTTCTACGACGAGGACGGACAGCCCCTGGCCTACGCGCGCGAGCAGATCGTCCGTCGGGCCGCCGAGGCGCTGACCGAGGAGACGGGGATGACCCTCGAGGCCTTCGGTGAGCTGGAGTACTACCTCGCCGACGAGCCCGAAGCCATCTACCCCGTCGAGGAGGAGCGCGGCTATCAGGAGTCGGCGCCCTTCTCCAAGGGCCAGCAGGTCCGCGAACAGGTGCTCGGTCACTTGTCTGGCATGGGCATCGCCCTGAAGTATGCGCACGGCGAGGTCGGCAACATCCTCGAGGACGACCGGCAGCTGGTCCAGCACGAGATCGAGTTCCAGCCCGTGCCGATCGAGCAGGCGGCCGACAACCTCGTCCTGGCCAAGTGGGTCGTGCGCGAGGTCGCCTACGCCCACGGCCTGGAGGCCACCTTCGCACCCTCGGTGAGCAGCGAGGGCGCGGGCAACGGGCTGCACATCCACAGTCGACTGGTGCGCAACGGCGTCAGCACGATCGTGCGTAAGGAAGGGATCAACGACACGGGACGCCGGTTGATCGCCGGCTACCTGTCGGCGGCGAAGGCGCTGACCGCGTTCGGCAACACCGTTCCCACTTCCTACGTGCGGCTGATCGAGGGCGACGAGTCACCGGAGGGGATCTGCTGGGGCGAGAAGGACCGCACGGGCCTGGTCCGGGTGCCCCTGGCGTGGGTGGGAGACGTGCTGCCCGACATGGTCGCGCACGCCAACCCCGGCAGCACCGAGCCGATCGCCGAACCTGCCTCGCATCCCCAGACGGTCGAGCTCCGGCTCGGCGACGGCTCGGCCGACGTGCACCTGCTGCTGGCCGGGATGGCGATCGCGGCTCGCCGCGGTCTCGCCGACCCCGACGCCCTGGACGTGGCGGCACGGCTGAGCGCCGACGACCACGACGACTTCGAGCAGCTGCCCACGTCCTGTGCCGAGTCGGCCGATGTGCTCGAGGCCGAGCGCGATGTGTTCGAGGCGGAGGGCATCTTCCCCAGCATGCTGATCGACTCGGTGCTGGAGGGGCTGCGCGCCCACGATGACGCCACGCTCATGAAGAACGCCTCCCAGGACGCCCGTGCGGCGCTCGTCCGGCGGCACTGGCACGTCGGCTGACACGGGCGGCTACTCGAAGGCGCCCATCAGGTCGCTGACGTGCCGCTGGAAGCCCGGGCAGGCGCCGATGTCGTGCGCCTTGCAGTTGTAGGAGTGCTCGGTCATCTCCCGCGAGATCCGCATCTGCTCCATCCTGCGGTCGAGGTCGTCAAGGTGCGCCTGCAGCACCGCGTGCCGCTCCGGTGCCCCCGCGTCGAGGAGCACCGCGATCTGGTCGAGGGTCATGCCCGCGTCCTTGTTCCGCTGGATCGCCGCCACCCGCACGATGTCCGCCCGCGCATATCTGCGTCGGTCGGCGGAGTCGCGTGCGGGCGTCAGCAGGCCCACGGACTCCCAGTGCCTCAGCACGTTGGTGGGCAGGTCGAAGCGCTGCGCGACCTCGCCGACGGACCAGGTGCGATCGCGACTTGACTTCATGTTGACATGAAGTCACATGCTCTTGCCTGTTGGCAATCCCTGACGCCAGAAGGAGAAATCTTGATGTACGACGCAATCGTGATCGGCGGCGGTCCCGCCGGTCTTCAGGCCACCCTGACCCTCGGCCGGATGCACCGCCCGACCCTGATGCTCGACTCCGGCGCCTACCGCAACGCCCCGGTCGACGCCATGCACAACATCATCACCAACGACGGCCGCGACCCTGCGGAGTTCAGGTCCATCGTGCGTGCCGAGGTGGCGGCGTACGGCGACGTCGAGATCCGCGAGGTCGCGGCGACGACCGTCGATCGACTCGGCGACGGCACCTTCGAGGTGACGCTGGCCGATGGCTCCGTCGTGGCCGCCCAGAACATCGTGCTCGCGACCGGGCTGCGCGACGTGATGCCGGACATCCCCGGCTTCGCCGAGCAGTGGGGCCGGACCGTGCACGTGTGCCCCTTCTGCCACGGCCACGAGCTGAGCGGCAAGCGGATCGCAATCCAGGACTCGCCAGCGGCGGTGCACGCCGTGGCGATGCTCTCGGCGATCGCGGGCTCCATCAAGGTGGTGCCGCCGGTGACGCGCGTGGCGCCCTCGGCGGCCGGCCTCGTGGTCACCTCGGGCTCGACGGCCGTGGTCGTCGACGGGCTGTTCGCGCACCCTGCCTTCGAGCAGGCGGCGCCGTTCGCGGCCCAGCTCGAACTCGAGCTCCGCGAGAGCGGCGCCATCGCGATCGACTTCTTCGGCCACACCAGCGTCCCGGGCGTCTTCGCGGCCGGCGACCTGGCGCACGTGGCGGAGCTGCCGATGCCGATGCCGTCGGTGCTGGCTGCGGCGTTTGCCGGTCAGATCGCGGGCGCGATGGTGGTCCGGGAGATGCTGATGGAGCCGGCGTGACGCTGGCCCTGGCCTGAGCTCGCCGCTCCGCGCGGTCACCGCGGCTGGTCGCCGAGGTACTCCCCCGGCGTCATCCCGGTGACCGTGCGGAAGTCGTGCGTGAAGTGCGCCTGGTCGGCGTAGCCCAGCTGTGCCGCCATGTCGGCCAACGAGGCTTCGCCGGCCTTGAGCGCCTCCACCGCGTCGTGCAGTCGGCGCCGCTGGATCAGCCACTTCGGGCTCATCCCGACGCGTTGCTCGACCAGCCGCTGGAGGCTGCGCTCGCCGATCCCGACGTGGGCGGCGAGCTCATCGACGCGCGTGACCTCCGGGTGCTCGCGCAACCACGCGACGACCTCGTTGATGATCAAGCCCGGTTCGTCGACGGGGAGGTACGCCGCCAGCCGCCACTCCACCGAACCGATCGCGGCCGCGTGGCCGGCCGGGTCGTGCGGGTCGTCGGCCATCGCCGTACGCACCTCCGCGACCAGGTCCTCGTCGCCCAGGCCGTCGATCTCGGCCAGGTCCACGAAGGTGTCGGTCACGGTGGCGACCGACCGGCCCAGCACGAGTCGTCCCGCCGCCGGCGTGAACATCGTGCCGACCGCCCAGCCGTCGCCCTCGAGCGTGACGCTGGACCGTCCGCGGCTCACGCCGTAGAAGCGGGCGTAGGTGTTGCTGATGACAATCAGGCAGACCGGGTGCTGGAGGGTGCTCTGCGTCGACGGCTCGGGCAGCGACCAGACCGGGATCCAGTAGCGCTCGACGAGGTCGGCGAGGGTGTCGGATGCGGCATACCGGTGGATCGGCGGCGAGGGCCTGGTCACGCCCGTCAGATGGGCGCGATCGACCGGGTCGACAGGACGCATTCCCCCGGTGTCAGACATGTGTCGGATTATCACAAGACTCGCCGGCACGACCCTGAGAGCGTGGGCACATGACCGAGACCGCACAGAAGTTCATCGAGCGCGCCGACGCGTTCACCGCCATCCTCGACGCCGTCGACGAGCAGTGGGACGCCCCCACCCCGTGCGACGGCTGGACCGTGCGCGACGTCGTGGTGCACGCCGTCGAGACGGAGCGTGACTTCCTGTCGCGTCAGGGCCTCGACGTCGGCTCCGCCCCCGATCTCGCCGACCCGTCCTCCGCCTGGCGCGACCACGCCAAGGTCGTCGCGGAGATCCTCGGCCGTCCGGGCGTCGCCGAGCGGAAGTACGACGGCTACTTCGGCCGCACCACGATCGCCGCCACCATGGCCGACTTCTACGGCTGGGACCTGGTGATCCATGGCTCCGACGTCGCCCGGGCCACGGGTCAGTCGTGGTCCATCAGCGACGACGAGGCAGCCGACCTGCACGCCACCGCCGACGGCTGGGGTGACGCGCTCTACTCCGAAGGGGTCTGTTCGACCGCGGTGGTCGTGCCCGACGACGCCTCGGCCACCGACCGACTGCTCGCCCGGCTCGGTCGTGACCCCAATTGGGAGCCGTCGGCATGATCCACTGCCCGACCGAATAGTCCTAGCATGGGGCTCTATCGGGAGCCTCCATGGACGTCAGCACCTTCTACGCACTCTTCTCGGCCACCTGCTTCACCCTGCTCGGACTCTGGTGGAACGTCGTGCAACGACACGAGGAGTGGCTTCGCGATCCTGGCCTGCGCGGCATCGTTGGTGGGGTCTACCTCGCCTTCCTGCTGCCCGCCTTGATGGGACTGTTCGCGCAGGTCGGTGGCACCGAGACGCCGGAGATCTGGCGTGCCAGCTTCGTCGTCGTCGCAGTCGTCGGGTGCGTCTCCACGCTCCGACTCCTTCGCGCCCGGAGCCACGCAACGGCGATCACCGGACCTCTGATGCGACACCAGTGGCTCGTCGCCGTCGGCTACGGGCTCGTCGCCCTGGTCGGTGCGATCCCCGAAGTGGTCTCCCCGCTGCAGATCGCGCCGATCCAGGCCGAGGCAATCCTCCTGATCCTGCTGGTCGTGATGGCGCACGGTCTGGTCTGGGAGTTCATGGTCAGCACCGCCGAGGAGCCGGCAGACACCAACCGGACGTAGGGCCCGACACGGTCGCCGATCATCGCCCCGAGGACAGCCCCCGTCCGCTCTTCGCCCTAGCGTGGAGTCATGGCGTACTCACTCGAGGACCTGGCGGCACTCTCGATGGGTCGGCAATTTCCATACGGAGTGGACGCCGTCGTCGATCTTGTGTCCGCGACCGGGCCGGTTCAGTCACAGACGGCGCGGTCACCCTTCATCGGGCTGGCCGCGAGGCGGCCCGGGACGACCTTCGACGAAGTGTCTGCGGCGTACGAGCTCGGCGAGATCGTGCGAGGCAGCACCATCCGCGGGACGGTGCACACGGCGACGCCGCAGCAGTACGCCGCACTCGGTGCCGCGACCCGGGTCGGCCAGCGCACGCTGTGGCAGCGCCTGCTCAAGCTCGAGCAGGGCAACCTCGACGAGCTGTGGGCCGCGACCGAAGAGTTCGCCGACGACTGGCGCACGCCCGACGAGCTCGAGCAGCACCTGTACGACTGGTTGGTCGAGCACGAGGGCCGCAATCCACTGGAGGGGCAGCCGATCGGGCGCTACCTCACCTTCGGCCACGGCGGCCTCGTCCGTCGGCCGGTGACGGGCAGCTGGGCCGGACAAGGAGCACCGGTCTATCGGACACTGCCCCCGGCCGGGCCGGTGCGTCCCGTCGACGCCGTCGCCCTGCACGTGCGCTGCCACGGACCGGTGTCGCGCCACGACATCGCGTGGTGGTCGGGCCTCGGCCTGCGCGTGGTCGATGCGGCGATCGAGTCGCTCGGGCTGGTGGGCGTCGCGGGCCCTGCCGGACGGTCGTACGTCGACGTACCCTCCCCACCGCCGGGCCGGGACCTGCCCGGCGTGCGCTTCCTGCCCGAGTTCGACGCGCTCATGTGCGGCTACGACCCGGCCGCGCGCGACCGGTTCGCCGACCCCGGCCACCTGCGACGCCTCTGGAACCAGAACAACGGCATGGTGCTGCCGCCGCTCCTCGTCGACGGCCGGATCACCGGCTACTGGCGGGCGACGGGCTCGGCCCGGAAGCGACCGCTGGAAGTCGTGTGGTTCGCGGGGGCGCGGAAGCCTCGGGTGTCCGAGCTCTCCGAGCCGGTCGCGTCCCTGGAGGCCGGGCTGGACATCACGATCACCGGGGTGACGCTGACCCGCGAGAGTGTCAGTGTGGGCCCATGAGCAGTCCTCGTGAGCAGCCCTGGTCCGACGACGGCCTCTCGCACGGCCGGATCCTCGTCCTGAGCGACAACCCGATCGCCCGCGCCATCGTGGTCATCGCCACGACCGTCGGGCGCGAGGTCGTGGTGCAGGGCGTCGACGACGGCGGACCCGGTTTCGACTTCGCGGCCGGTGACGCGGTCGTGCTGTGCGACCACGACGCTCCGGACGCACCGGCGGTGCTGCGTGCTGCACTCGCGTCGGACGCGGCCTATGTCGCGATGATGGCCAGCCGGCGTCGGTCCGAGGGCCTGGTCGCCGAGCTGCTCGCCGAGGGCGTCGACGTCAGCCGCCTGCATGTCCCGGCGGGGCACAACCTCGGTGGCAAGGCGCCCGGCGAGATCGCGCTGTCCGTCGTCGCCGAGATCGTGGCGGAGTCCTACGACCGCCCGGGTGGGGCGATGCGCGACTGACCTGCTGCCCGGACCTCGGCGGCGATCATCGCCATCGTCGTGCGGGCGCGCACCGGGTCCTCGGTCAGGAAGTAGTGGTCGACCCCGGGCGTCACGTCGTGCACGACCCGGATGCCGGCCTCGCGCAGGCGTGCGGCGTACGCATCGCCCTCGGCCCGCAGGATGTCGTGCTCCGCGGTGAGGACGACAGCCGGCGGGAGGCCGGTGAGGTCGTCGGCGAGCAGCGGTGAGGCATACGGCTCGCGCCTGGACGCCGGGTCGGGCAGGTAGACGCGTCGCACGAGTCGCCTGAGGTCGGGCGAGATCATCCCGCGATCGGTGTCGCGCGGCTCCGCCGAGAGGTCCAGGGCGGGGATGCCCAGAACCTGCAGCGTCGGGGTGAACGACCCGGAGTCACGCGCCTGCAGCGCGACCGACGCGGCCAGTCCCCCACCCGAGCTGAACCCGCCGACCGACACCGGCGTCCCGTCCTGCGCGAAGGCGGCGGCCACGTCGTGGGCCTGGTGCTGTGCGACCGGATAGGCCACCCGCGGCGCGACCTCGAAGTCGACGTTGACCACGATCACTCCGGCGGTGGCCGCGAGGTAGCGGCACCACCAGTCGTCCATCGCCGGATAGCGCATCAGGAAGGCGCCGCCGTGCAGGTGCACGTGCACCGACGGATTCTCGATGCCCCGCGGCCGGTAGACGTGCACCGGCACCCGGCCGTGCCGCGTCGGCATCCTCTCGGTGGTGGGGGCGGGGAGATCGGTGCCGGCGAAGCGCAGGTTGTCGCCGTACGACACGGTGAAGCGCGCGGTCGCTCGCATCAGCTCGACCCGGAGGCGGTCGCCGAGCCTCATGAGCGCTGAAGCGTGATCACCGCGAGCGTGCAGCGACCGGACACCTCGCCCGGCCCCACGACGAGGTCGTACGGCGAAGCGTCCACCGACTCCACCCGCCCCTGCAGCACCAGCGCGGCCTGGTCGTCGGCGAGCGGCAGGGTGGACGAGCGGCCGAGCTCGAGCACGGTCACGTGCGGCGAGACGAGGGCCGGGTCGACGATGAGGTTCAGCGCGGTCACCGGCCCTTCCGGGACGGACGCTGCCACCGCGGCTTCCCCTGCGAACGCGAAGGGCCGCCGCGGCTCGACCACGTGCTCGACGCCGTCGACGTCCAGTGCCAGCACCACCCCGTCGACGACCGTGAGCAGTCGCGCGCGGCCGGGGAACGGCGAGAAGGGTCCGTCCTGCTCGATCTCGGCGAGGCTGATCCGCCACGCGCCGTCGTCGGCGACGCGCAGCTCACGGGTCGTGCCGCCGCCGTTGGGCCACGGCTGGGGCGCGATCGCGCTGCGGCGTACGACGACGGGCATGCGCTACTTCTTCGACTCCGTCGGCTGCGTGGTCGACAGCGCGGCGATGAAGGCCTCCTGCGGCACCTCGACGCGGCCGACCATCTTCATCCGCTTCTTGCCTTCCTTCTGCTTCTCGAGCAGCTTGCGCTTGCGGGTGATGTCACCGCCGTAGCACTTGGCGAGCACGTCCTTGCGGATCGCGCGGATGTTCTCGCGGGCGATCACACGCGCGCCGATGGCGGCCTGGATCGGCACCTCGAACTGCTGGCGCGGGATCAGGTCCTTGAGCTTGCCGGCCATCATCACGCCGTAGCCGTACGCCGCATCGCGGTGCACGATCGCCGAGAACGCGTCCACCGGCTCGCCCTGCAGGAGGATGTCGACCTTGACCAGGTCGGCCGCCTGCTCGCCGGAGCGTTCGTAGTCGAGAGAGGCGTAGCCCTTGGTGCGCGACTTCAACTGGTCGAAGAAGTCGAAGACAATGTCGCCCATCGGGAGCGTGTAGCGCATCTCGACGCGGTCCTCGGAGATGTAGTCCATCCCCTGCAGGTTGCCGCGCTTGGCCTGGCAGAGCTCCATGATCGTGCCGATGTAGTCGCTGGGGCTGAGGATCGTCGCCTTGACGACCGGCTCGTGCACCTCGGCGATCTTGCCCTCGGGGTATTCGCTGGGGTTGGTGACGACGATCTTGGAGCCGTCCTCCATCAGCACTTCGTAGACCACGTTGGGTGCGGTCGAGATGAGGTCGAGGTTGAACTCACGCTCGAGCCGGTCGCGGGTGATCTCCATGTGCAGCAGCCCGAGGAAGCCGATGCGGAAGCCGAAGCCGAGCGCGCCGGAGGTCTCCGGCTCGAAGGTCAGCGCCGCGTCGTTGAGCTGCAGCCGCTCGAGGGCGTCGCGCAGCGTCGGGTAGTCGTCGCCGTCGATCGGGTAGAGCCCGGAGTAGACCATCGGGTTGGGATGCTTGTAGCCACCGAGTGACTCGGTCGCGCCGTGGTGCTGGCTGGTGACCGTGTCACCGACGCGCGACTGGCGGACGTCCTTCACGCCAGTGATGAGGTAGCCCACCTCGCCGACGCCCAGGTCGCCGGCCTTGACCGGCTCGGGGCTGATCACGCCGACCTCGAGCATCTCGTGCACGGCACCGGTCGACATCATCTTGATCCGGTCGCGGTGGGTGAGCTTGCCGTCGATCACGCGGACGTAGGTGACCACGCCGCGGTAGGTGTCGTAGACGGAGTCGAAGATCAGCGCGCGCGGTGGGGCGTCCGCGTCGCCGACGGGGGCAGGGGTCTGCAGCACGATCTCGTTGAGCAGGCCCTCGACGCCGACGCCGGTCTTGGCACTCACGCGGAGCACCTCGTGCGGCTCGCAGCCGACGAGACCGGCCAGCTCGGCGGCGTACTTCTCGACCATCGCGCCGGGCAGGTCGATCTTGTTGAGCACCGGGATGATGTGGAGGTCGGCGCCCATCGCGAGGTAGAGGTTGGCCAGCGTCTGCGCCTCGATGCCCTGCGCGGCGTCGACCAGCAGGACCGCCGCCTCGCACGCCTCGAGCGAGCGGGAGACCTCATAGGTGAAGTCGACGTGGCCGGGGGTGTCGATCATGTTCAGGACATATGTCCCGGGCTCGGTGCCCTCGTCGTTGTCGGCCGGCACGGTCCACGGCATGCGGACGGCCTGGCTCTTGATCGTGATGCCCCGCTCGCGCTCGATGTCCATGCGATCGAGGTACTGCGCCCGCGCCGCGCGTGCGTCGACGACGCCGGTCAGCCTCAGCATCTGATCGGCCAGCGTCGACTTGCCGTGGTCGATGTGCGCGATGATGCAGAAGTTGCGGATGATCGCCGGATCGGTCTGGCCCGGCTGGGGCGCGTTCTTCAGGGACACGGGCGACTTTCTGCAGCGGTACGGCGGAGGCGCCATTCTTCCACGCAGGACAGCCCGCTCACGAACTACCGACGAACAGCCGGCGCTGCCGTTGACGTGGGCCGCACAACACGCTCGACTGACAGGACCAGGACGACCCCATCGGGGGTGTCGTCCACAAGTCTGGAGCTCTCCATGACGAGTCCGTCCCGCGCCCTGCGCGCATCCGCTCTCACCACCCTCCTCGCCGGCAGCCTGCTCACCAGCGTGGTCACCGGCGCCGCACCGAGCTTCGCCGTCACCAAGCTGAGCGACGCATCGGCAGCGTCCCAGCTGTCGGCGTCCGGCATCAGCCGGTCCTCGAGCGGCGGCTGCACCAACCGTGCCGTCTCCACGTGCACCTCCTACGAGCAGATCAACCAGGAGACGGTCAGCGGGATCAAGACCTTCAAGTCGATCAGCGGCTGCGCCATCACCATCACCGGAGGCACCGAGGTCGGACACGCGTCGGGCACCTACAGCCACTACAACGGGTACAAGGTCGACATCTCCGTCACGACCTGCGTCTCCAGCTACATCACCGGCCACTACGCCTACTCGGGCACCCGCAGCGACGGCACTCCGCTCTACACGGCGCCGTCGGGCAACGTGTACGCCAAGGAAGGCAGCCACTGGGACATCACCTATTACGTGTGCGGGTGCTGACCTGATCGCAGCTCGGCGGCGCGCCTGGTGAGGTGATCGCGTTGCGGGGCGCTGGTCGCGAGGCCGGCGGCCCGGGCACAGGCGTCCGCCGCCGCGGCCCGGTCGCCGGCCAGCTCGAGCAGGTAGGCGTGCACGGCATGGAACTGCGGGAGCGTGCCCGACTCCTGCTCGAGCCGGGCGTGCTCGGCGAGCGCCATCTCGGGTCCGTCGACCTGGGCGAGCGGCACCAGCCTGCTCAGGCGCGCGACCGGGTTGCCGGCGAGCGCCACCAGGTCGCCGTACCACCCGAGGAGCTGGACCCAGTCGGTCTCCTCCCACGACGCGGCGTCGTCGTGGAGGGCGGCGATGGCGGCCTGGAGCTGGTACTCCCCCGGCCGTTCGTCGGCAAGTGCCGACTGGAGCAGCGCGACGCCCTCGGCGATCTCGGCGGTGTCCCACAGGCTGCGGTCCTGCTCGTCGAGCGGCACCAGCCGCCCGTCGCGCCAGCGCGCCGCATCGCGCCCCCGGTGCAGCAGCATCAGTGCGAGCAACCCCCGCACCTCGGGCTCGCGACTCGCCAGCGCGAGCTGTCGCGACAGCCGGATCGCCTCGGCCGCGAGGTCGACCTTGGTGCGGTGGCCCTCGTGGAAGATCAGGTAGAGGACTCGCAGCACGAGCGCGAGGTCGCCGGGACTGTCGAAGGGGACGTCCATGATCGTCGCCTTGGCGCGACTGATCCGCTGCGCCATCGTGGCCTGCGGGACCAGGAACGCATCCGCGATCTCGGCGGTCGTCAGGCCGCCCACGGCCCGCAGGGTCAACGCGATCGCGGACGCGGGCGACAACGCCGGGTGGCAGCACATCGAGAGCAGCACCAGCGCGTCGTCCGCCTGCTCGGTCGGGCCCGGTTCGGGTTCGTCGGCCTGTGCCTCCTCGCGCTTCCTACGCGCGGTCTCGCTTCGCCGTACGTCGATGAGCCGGCGCTGCGCCACCGTGATCAGCCACGCCTTGGGGTTGGCCGGCGGGGTGTCCGGCCAGGTGCGGACCGCCTCGACGAGGGCGTCCTGGACGGCGTCCTCGGCCGTCGCGAAGTCGTTGCCGCGACGGACGAGGATGCCGATCACCTGGGGCACGAGGCCCCGCAGCAGGTCGTCGTCCACGCGCGTGTCAGTCCTCGCCGGGCGCGCTGTCGTCCATGACCTGGCGGACCTCGATCCACTCGCGCATCGGGTTGCCCTCGTGGTCCGGACCGGAGGAGGCGTGGGCCGCGATCTCGATCGCCCGCTCGCGCGAGGCCACGTCGACCATCCACCAGCCGGCGGCGAGGTCGCTGGTCTCCGGGTAGGGGCCGTCGGTCGTGACCGGCGCGGCACCGTCACCGCCGAACTGCACGTAGACCCGCGCCTCGTGCAGACCCTGCAGGTCGACGAGCTCGCCGCTCTCCTCGAGCATCCGGGTGGTGTCGCGCAGCGACTGCAGGTGCGCGTCGACGTGCTCCGGCGCCCACTGGTCCATCGGCGGGATCTCGTGGTGACTGTCCGGGCCGCCGCGGTAGTGCTTGAGCAACAGGAACCTCATCAGACTTCTCCTTCGTTGCGGCCCGGGTGGGCCGTTCAGAGCTGGGAACGGAGCCGATCGGCAGGCTTCGACATCGTGGGGAGCCAGAATCGCAACTTGTTCAGCCGCTGGTCCTCGAACACCCCGCCGGCCGCTTCGATCACCTTGCGCGAGGCGACGTTGGTGTCGTCGCAGGTGAGCAGGGCCGGATCGATGCCGAGCGCGTGCACGTGCGGCAGCACGGCGCGGAGCATGGTCGTCGCATGGCCCTGTCGACGTGCGGACGGGCGCACCTCGTAGCCGACGTGGCCGCCGTACTCGGCCAGCCAGTCGGTGAGCTCGTGCCGGCACGAGATCCGGCCGAGGTAGTCGTCCCCGTCGAC
>JBDSPC010000197.1:0-8621 GCA_039914485.1 Nocardioides sp. | reverse complement strand
CGTTGTCCTCGACCTTCTCGCGGACGGCGTCGATGGCCTGGTCGGCGCTGATCACTTCCTCGGCGATCGCGGCGTCGCCGGTCAGCAGGGACGCCGTGGCCCGGTTGACGGCGGTCTCCACCTGGGCGCACATGGAGGCGAGGTCGACGAAGATCGCATCGAGCTGGTCATGGAAGGCTTCACGCATGCACGAAGCCTAAGGTGGCCCACAGGTGACCCGGACCGTCTCAGGTGAACTGGGAATGAACACTGTGCGCTCGACGTCCAGCAGGCGAACTCGACCTGTCACGCTGCGTACGATCAGGGTGTGGACCCGACGACGCAGGCAGCGCTCGCGGCCGTCATCGGAGCAATCGTCGCCGGCGGCAGCGTGCTCGCCTGGCACATCAGTGATCGCCAGCAGTCCCGCCTGCCCCACGTGGACGAACCTCTCGTGCCGCCCGGTGTGGCCGCGGTGCTGTCCGTGCTGCGCTCCAGCGCGGTGGTCGTCGACGCCGACGACCATGTCCTCAAGGCCTCTGCCCCCGCCTATGCCCTCGGTCTGGTCCGCGGCAACGAGGTCCTCGTCGCCGACCTGACTTCCCTCATCCGGCAGGTCCGCCGCGACGGCCAGATCCGCGAGACCGAGCTGCACCTCGGCACCGACAACGCCTCCTCACGCACCGTGATCGCGCGCGTGGCGCCGCTGGGTTCGCGGCTGGTGCTGGCGCTCGTCGAGGACCGCACGCGCGAGCGTCGCGTCGAGGCCGTACGCCGCGACTTCGTCGCCAACGTCAGCCACGAGCTCAAGACGCCGGTCGGGGCGATCCGGCTGCTCGCCGAGGCCGTGACGGCGGCCGCCGACGATCCCGAGGCCGTCGAGCGGTTCGCCTCGCGCATGCTCACCGAGAGCGACCGGTTGACCAAGCTGGTCCAGCAGATCATCGAGCTCTCCCGTCTCCAGGGCGACGACCCGCTCGAGGCACCGGTGTCGGTGTCGCTCGACGACGTGGTCGCCGCCGCCGTGGACACCAGCACCATCGACGCGGGCGCCAAGAACATCACCCTGGTCACGACCGGCGACAACGAGCTCGAGGTGTTCGGCTCCCTCGACCAGATCAGCGCCGCGGTGAGCAACCTCGTCGCCAACGCCGTGGCCTACTCCGACGCGGGATCGCGGGTGCTCGTCAGCACCAAGTCGCTGGGCGACACCGCGCAGATCTCGGTCGTCGACCAGGGCATCGGCATCCCCGCCCGCGAGATCGACCGCATCTTCGAGCGGTTCTACCGCGTCGACCCGGCCCGCCACCGCTCCACCGGCGGCACCGGACTCGGCCTCTCCATCGTCAAGCACGTCGCGGCCACCCACGGCGGCGACGTGAGCGTGTGGTCGGTCGAGGGGCAGGGGTCGACATTCACGCTGACCCTCCCGCTCCACCCGCACCACCACCAGAGCGGGCCGTCCGAGCCGGTGGCGATGCTGGCGCCCCCGCGCCGTACGCCCGAAGTCCCCACCAAGACCACTCCACGCAAGACCAACACGGAACAGCAGGAGGTACGCCGGTGACCCGGGTACTCGTCGTCGAGGACGAAGAAAGCTACAGCGACGCACTCGCCTACATGCTCCGCAAGGAGGGCTACGAGGTGGCGATCGCCGCCGACGGCAACGCCGCCATCGCCGAGTTCGAGCGCAACGGCGCCGACATCGTGCTGCTCGACCTGATGCTGCCCGGCCTGCCCGGCACCGAGGTCTGCAGGCAGATCCGCCAGACCTCCAGCGTCCCGGTGATCATGGTCAGCGCCAAGGACGACGAGGTCGACAAGGTGGTCGGGCTCGAGCTCGGCGCCGACGACTACGTCACCAAGCCCTACTCCCCGCGCGAGCTCGTCGCCCGCATCCGCGCCGTGCTGCGCCGCGGCCAGGAGCCCGACCTGCTGCCCGACACCCTTGAGGCCGGACCCGTCCGGATGGACGTCGAGCGCCACGTCGTCACCGTCGACGGCACCGAGCAGCGGCTGCCGCTCAAGGAGTTCGAGCTCCTCGAGATGTTCCTGCGCAACCCGGGCCGGGTGCTGACCCGCGGCCAGCTCATCGACCGCGTGTGGGGCTCCGACTACGTCGGCGACACCAAGACCCTCGACGTACACGTCAAGCGCCTGCGCGCGAAGCTCGAGCCCGACCCGAGCGAGCCGAAGTACCTCGTGACGGTGCGTGGGCTGGGTTACAAGCTCGATCTGTGAGCGAGGCGGGAAGTCGGGGTTCGGTGTCCGGAATCCGCTCGCGCGTTGTCATGGCCGTCCGTAGCCTTGACTCGTGACAACCACGCAGCACGCTGATCCCCTCGCACCGACTCATCCGACCTGGTTCCCGGCCGCCGCGGGCGCGATCACGCTGGTCATGTGGGCCTCGGCCTTCGTGGTCATCCGGCACGTGGCCCACGACATCAGCCCCGGGGCGCTCGGCGCCGGGCGACTCATCATCGCGGCGCTCGTGGTCCTGCCCCTGGTCGTGAGGCGCGGCTGGGTGCAGCCCACCCGTCGCGAATGGATCCTGCTCACCGCCTGTGGCGTCGGCTGGTTCGGCATCTACAACCTGGCCCTCAACGAGGGTGAGCGACGCGTCGACGCCGGCACCGCGGCCATGATCATCCAGATCGGCCCCATCATCGTGGCCTTCCTGGCGGTGTGGATCTTCGGTGAGATCCTGCACCGGTGGCTCCTGCTGGGCATGGTGATCGGTTTCGGCGGGGTCGCGATCATCGCCCAGGGCTACTCGGGCGGTGGCCAGGGTGACCTGGTCGGCGTCCTGCTCGTGGTGGTGGCGGCGGCGATGTACGCCGTCGGTGTCCTGAGCCAGAAGTCGCTGCTGCGCCGGATCCCGTCCGTCCAGGTGGTCTTCGTGTCCTTCGTGATCGGCGCAGTGATCTGCCTGCCGTTCGCCCACGACCTCGTGAGCGTCGTGACCGACGGCGGCCCACTCCTGTGGTGGACGATCTACCTCGGCGTCTTCCCCACCGCGATCGCCTTCACCACCTGGGCCTTCGCGCTGGCGCACACCGACGCGGGCAAGCTCTCGATGACGACCTTCCTGGTGCCGGCGATCACGACGCTGATCGCTTGGGCGCTGCTCGACGAGGTGCCGCCGGCCCTCACCGTCCTCGGCGGGGCCATGGCGATCGTCGGAGTCCTGCTCACGCGCCGAAAGCCCGCCCCGAAGGCCTGACGACCTGCCATGCTGCGGCCATGACTCTCGTCGCCAACATCCTCGTCGGCCTGGTCGCCGTCCTGCACGCCTACTTCCTCGTGCTCGAGATGTTCCTGTGGACCAAGCCCGCCGGTCGTGGGGCCTTCGGGCTGACGAAGGAGTTCGCTGAGGAGACCAAGTCGCTCGCCGCCAACCAGGGCCTCTACAACGGGTTCCTCGTCGCCGGCCTCGCCTGGGGCCTGATCGACGACAACCTCGCGTTCAAGGTCTTCTTCCTCGGCTGCGTGATCGTCGCGGGCGTGTACGGCGCCGCGACGGTCAGCCGCAAGATCCTCTTCGTCCAGGCGGTGCCGGCGGTGCTGGGCCTCGGCGCGGTCCTGCTCGCGCGCTAGTCCACCGACGGGTCCGCGCCGGACTCGAGCCAGCCGCGGAATGCCTCGAGGTTGGCGGTCGACTCGCCGCGGGAGATCCGCCACTCCCACTCCTTGCGGATCGAGCTGGCGAAGCCGAGCTCGAGGATGGCGTTGAACGACTCGTCAGCGTGCGCGAGCACGGAGCCCAGCAGCCGGTCGAGCTCGTCGTCGGTGACCGACGACAACGGCAGGCGCGCATCGAGGTAGATGTCGCCCGCGTGGTCGACGGCGAACGCGACGGCGTACATCCTGAGGTTGCGCTCGAGGAGCCAGCGGTAGACGCGGGCGTGGTTCTCGTCGGGGTTGCGGCAGACGAAGGCGTGCACGCCGAGGGCGTGCTCCCCGACGTCGAGGCGGACCGGCGTCTGCAGCTTCTTCTCACCGGGCAGGGTGAGCGAGAAGGTCCCCGGGGACGTGGATTCGTAGTCGATCTCGTTGGCGTCGAGATAGCCGCGGATCACGTCAGAGGCAGTCACACCGACATCTCATCACGCAGCAGCGTGCGGGCGTCGCGGTAGGCCGCGAGCGTGCGCTCGGCGGTCTTCTCCCACGAGAAGTCGCGGGCATGCTCGAGCGCTCCGGCACCGAGGCGGGCGGTGAGGGCGGGGTCGTCGATGAGGCGGCGCAACGCGTTGGCCCAGTCGTGCGCGTCGTGCGACTCGACCAGCAGGCCGCTGCGTCCGTCGGCGACGACGGTGGTCAGTCCGCCGACGGCGGCGGCTACGACGGGCGTACCCGTGGCTTGCGCCTCGGCCGCGACGAGGCCGAACGACTCGTTGTAGGACGGTACGGCGACCGCGGTCGCGGCAGCGCACCAGCGCGCCAGCTCCGGCTGGGCGACCGGCGGCACGAAACGCACCACGTCGTTCAGGTCGAGCTCGGCTGCCAGCTGGGCCAGCGACTCGGGATGCTCGAGACCGCTCCCGGACGGACCGCCGACGATCGGCACGACCAGGCGCGAGCGCAGCGAGGGGTCGCGGTCGAGCAGCACGCTGACGGCGCGCAGCAGCACGTCGGGCGCCTTGAGCGGCTGGATGCGACCGGCAAACATCAGCACGATCGCGTCCTCGGACAGTCCGAGCTGGCGGCGTACGACCGACTTGTCCTGGGGCTTGAAGACCGACAGGTCGACGCCCGGGTGCACGACCTCGACCCGGTCTGGATCGGCGCCGTAGAGGTTCATCAGCTGCTTGGCCTCGAGGTCGGTGTTCGCGATCAGCAGGTCCGCCGCCTCGACGACCTGCTCCTCGCCGATGACGCGCGCGAGCGGTTCGGGGGTGTCGCCGACGGCAAGCGCCTCGTTCTTGACCTTGGCCATCGTGTGCATCGAGTGCACGAGCGGGACGCCCCACCGGTCGCGCGCGAGGGCGCCGACCTGGCCGGAGAGCCAGTAGTGCGAGTGCACGACGTCGTAGTGACCCAGCGGCTGGATGGCCTCGGCGCGCAGCACCTCGCGGGCGAAGGCGCACAGCTGGCCGGGCAGCTCGCCCTTGGTCAGTCCCTCGAAGGGACCGGCCGCGATGTGGCGCACGTTGACCCCGTCGAACGCCTCGACGACCGGCGGCAGCTCGGAGGAGGTCGCGCGGGTGAAGACGTCGACGGCGATGCCCTGCTTGGCGAGCCGGCGGGAGAGCTCGACGACATAGACGTTCATGCCGCCCGCATCGCCCGTCCCGGGCTGGTCCAGCGGGGAGGTGTGCAGGCTGATCATCGCTACGCGGTCCACGCGGGATTGAACACGCGTCGGGCGTCAGCGATTCCCGAGGCGATTCCCGACTCTGCGAACGGCCTCGGCCGCCGCCACCCCGACCGCCAGGGACAGGACGGTCGCGAGCACCGGTGAGGACACCTCGAGGGCGGGGTAGACCCGCCAGTGCAGGAGATAGATCCATAGCGACGACGCGGCGAGTACGCCGATGAGCGACGCCGCCAGGGACGGCAGCCGCACCCGGGGCAGCCAGATCAACGCCAGCAGCCCGACGACGAGGTAGGCCGGTCGCAGCGGTCCGCCGACGATGAAGAAGCCCGGCGCCAGCCAGAGGGTCAGCGCGGTCACGAGCAGGCGTTGCCGCGTCGTGCGGGCCTTCGAGATCGCCCAGCCGAGCGTCACCAGCCAGAGCATCCCGTTGAGCCGGTGCACGTGGTCGCCGGGGATGGCGAACAGGTCGAAGCGAGCCGGTGTCAGCGCGATCGTGAGCACCACGGGCAGCGCGAACGGCCACCGGCGCGACGCACGATCCACGGCCGGGATCGCGAGCAGCGCGGCCAACAGGATGGTGGAGAGGGCGAGCGCCTCGATGAACCAGTAGCTCCAGCGGGGCTCGGACCAGTTCCACTCGGTGAACGAGGTGACGAGCGCCGCCTGCCGCCAGGTGATCTGGGTCGTGGTCGCGGCCATCGTGCCGATCACCAGGACCGACGGGACGACCACACGCACGACGGCGCGGAGCATGGCGCGGACCCGCTGCCGCCGCGGTTGGTCGCCGAGCTGGAAGCGGCCGAGGTTGAAGCCGACGATCGCGAGCAGCACGTGCGCGCCACCCAGCAGCATGAAGAGGTTGGAGTGCGACGCGACGATCGTGAAGATCGCCAGTGCCCGGAGCACGACGTTGGTCTCGACCGCACGTCCCCACTTCTTCTCACCGGCCGAGTCCGCGAGGGCCACCGCCGGCAGTGCGTGCCAGCCCGCGGGCAGCTCGCCGAGCAGGCGCTCGAGCCGGAGTGACGCCTCGACATAGGACAGGGAATCGCCGCCGAGGTCGACGAAGGAGTCGGTGGGCTGCGCGTCCGGGCGGGCCAGGACGGTCGCGAAGAGGGCGGTGACGTCGGCGGGGGTGACTCCCGTCCCGCCGTCCTGGTTCCGACACGCTCGCTGCGATCGCTGCTCAACCAGCGAGGTGTAGTCGGTCTTCCCGTTCGCCAGCCGCGGCAGGTCCGGCAGCACCACGACGTCGATCAGCGCGGCTGGCACGCCGGTCAGCTCGGTGGCGAAGGACAGCAAGGTCGGTACGGCGACGGGCCGGGCGCCGTCGGTGATGCCGATGACGAGGTGGTCCCCGCCGTCGGCGGCCGCCACCACGAACCCCCGGTCGCCCAGGGCGCGCTCGACGTGGTCGAGGTCGATCCGGAGCCCGCACACCTTCGCGATCCGGTTGCAGCGGCCGACGATCTCCCACAGCCCGTCGGGCAGCTCGCGGGCGAGGTCGCCGGTGCGCAGCTCGCTCACCGAGCGGCCCAGCGCCAGATCGGCAGGCGAGGTCGCGTAGCCGAGCATCACATTGGGGCCGGTGAAGACGAGCTCGCCGACGCCGTCGTCGTTCACCTCGTCGAGGTGGAAGGTGGCGCCCGGGAGCGGGCGGCCGATCGAGGTCGGGGCCGCCAGCGCCAGGTCGGAGGGCAGCACGCTCATGCGGGCGGTGGCCTCCGTGGCGCCGTACATGACCACGAGGTCGAAGCCGCGGCGCTGGCCCAGCTCGGCGAACCGCCGCACCCGCTCGGGGGCCATCCGGCCGCCGGCCTGCGTCAGGGTGCGGAGCGTCGGCGTCGAGCGGTCGCCGAAGCCGCTCCGCTCCAGGAGCTCGAAGGTGTGCGGCACGCCGGGGATCGTGGTGACGCCGTGCGTGGCCGCGTCGTCCCAGAACGACTCGTCGAGGACGGAGTCGTCGGTGAGCAGGACGGAGGCGCCGGCGAGCAGGTGGCTGTGCAGGACCGAGAGGCCGTAGCAGTAGTGCAGTGGGAGCGTGGTCGCGGCGACGTCGTCGGGACGGATCGAGAGCGACTCCGCGATCGCGGCGGCGTTGGCCAGCAGTCCCTCCAGGCCGAGGCGGACCAGCTTGGGCGAGCCGGTCGTGCCGCTCGTCGAGAGCAGGAGGGCGAGGTCGAGGTGCAGCTCGTGGGCGGACACGTCTCGCCGGACATCGCGGCCCGTGGCGTCGACGACGACATCCGGGTTCCACGCGTCGACGAGCGCGTCGGCGTGCGAGCCGGCCACGATCACGACCTGGTCGGCCGCGAGTGCGCCGAGGTACTCGACGACCGAGTCGATGTCCTGGCCCGGCGTCTGCAGCACCAGCCGCCGCGCACCGGCGTAGGCGTCGGCGACGTCGCGGACGCGGCCGGCGAGATCGGCGTACGACAAGTTCCGATCGCCCGCGCGCAGGGCCACGCGCTCGCCGAACGAGGCGAGGTGGGTCTCGAGCGGCCGGGCGGCGCGTCCGAGGTGCGGGGCAGTGGTCACGCCGTGGACTTTAGTAGGCAAGCCTTACCTACGCCACATGGTGACCATCACGCTTCGACGGTGCCCTGGTGGAAGCGTTGCTGCCACTGGCCGCCGGTGCGCTGCCACAGCGAGCTCCTGAGCCGGGTGCCGTCGTCGGAGGACGCACGCCAGACGAGCAGGATCAGGTCGGGCGTCAGCCGCGCGAGGTTGACGACGTCCAGGGTGACCGCCTCGATCGGCCCGATCTCGTCCAGCTGGTCGTCCCGGTTCCACAGTCGCCCGGACGCCCCGATCTCCTGCCACTGCGGATGCAGCAACGCGGCCACCGCGGCACGATCGGAGCGCACCTCGTCGGTGAGCAGCGACCGCTCGAGGGCGATGACCTGCTCCTCGTCGGAGAGCTGGGCGTCGTCGAAGTCGCTGAAGAGGTCGGGCTCCACCTCGACCTGACCGACGGTCGCCGCCGGGTGCGCGGTGCTGCTGTCGGCGAAGCCCGGGCCCGGGTCGGCCACGTCGCCGCGCTGGTACGCCGCAGCGGCGGCGTTGGCCCGTACGTCGGCCGCCTCGTTGAGCACGTGCCCGGAGTGGCCCTTGACCCACTTGAACTCGACGTTGGGGCGCATCGCCGCGTCCAGCGCCTTCATCAGCTCGACGTTCTTCACCGGCTGGCCGCTCGCCGTCTTCCAGCCCTTGCGCTTCCAGCCCGGCATCCACTTGGTGACGGAGTCGATGACGTACTTGCTGTCGCAGTAGACGAGCAGGTCGTCGTCGAGGTGGGCGGTCTGCTGGAGCAGGTCGAGCACGG
>JBDSPC010000184.1:0-13313 GCA_039914485.1 Nocardioides sp. | reverse complement strand
GTCAACGCGCAGCCCGAGTGGGACGACGTGGCACGCGCCGCCGCTGCCCTCGGCAGGCCCGTCAACGACGTGCTGGCCGAGGCGATCGCCGCGACAAGAGACCTGCTCAGAACACCTGGTGAGCCATCTCCGCGATCCAGCGGCTGAGCTCCACCCGCGAGGTGAACTCCGGCGGCGGGTCGCCGGCGCCCAGCAGGTCGTAGCGGAAGCTGTCGAAGCCACTGCGGACCAGCATCGCGCCGACGAAGCCGACGCCGACGTCGGTCGCGGCCCCCGACCACCCCTCGTCGAGCAGTCCCTCGACGTAGGCGGACACCACCAGCTCGACGAGGCCGGGCAGCGTGACCGGGTCGAGGTGTCCCGCGTGCACCAGCCCGACGAGGAGCTGACCCAGGTCCATGCCGATCGGACACGACGCGTGGAAGGCGACGTCGATCGCCCGGAACTCGAGCGGAGCATCGCGCGGGACCAGGAGGTTCTGCGGGCTCGCGTCACCGTGCGGGATGCACTGGGGCAACCCGTCGAGACGGTCCATGACCGCCGGCACGCGCGCTCCGAGCTCGCGGAGGCTCGCGCGCAGCCCGGCCTCGCGAGCCAGCCACGGGTGGCTCCACAGGTCGTCGTCGGCGAGGGGGGCCAGCCCTCGCAACGGCACCGTGTGGGTGGCGTAGAGCCGCAGCGGCGATCCCATCTCGATCACCGCCGAGGCCAGCACCTCGGGCTTCGACGCGCGCTGGTTCCACTGCCCGAGGAGTCGCGCGGCCCGGCGGAAGCGCTCCGGGCGCCACGGCTCGTCGCACTCGTCGACGAGCTCGGTCCACACCGCGACCCGGTCGTCCGGCAGCTCGATGAGCGCGTGCATCGCCGGGGGGCGCATCCCCGCCGGCGCGGTCGGCGCGAAGGGCTCGGCCCACAGGACGAGCTCCTGGCGCCACGGGAAGTCGCGCGCGAACATCTCGCGAAACCCCTCCGGCAACATCGGCAACGTCGGCCAGTGCCGCACGTGCTGGAGCACCTTGCAGAAGAACCCCCACGGCTGCCCCTCGACGGAGGCCCCGAGGACCCGGAGCAGTGCCCCTGTGGCCGGCGACCCCATCGCGTAGTCGACCGGCTCGATCCGGGTCGCCGTGGGCAGGACCGTCAGGCCGAGGGCGTCGTGGACGAGGGCAGCCAAGGCGGCCTCCGCGTCTTCGGGGCGTACGGCGAACAGGTCGGCCAGCGACCACGCCGGTGTCACCACCAGCTGGTCCGGGCCGCGGCCGCCGATCATCGTCGCCATCGCACTCCACCTTTTCCGTCAGGCAACCTTACGAACTCACTCGATAGTAAGGTTGCCTTATGACCTCTGTCAACGAGTCCGACGTCTTCGAGCATGACCGCCCCGACCACGCCCTGGCGCTGCTCGCCGACGCCTTCGACCTGTTCCGTCGCGACCTGGAGGCCGAGTTCGCCACCATGGCCGTGCCGGCGTTCCTGGACGGCGTCCGGGGCTCGCAGATGCGGCTGCTCCAGCTGACGCCGCCGGCGGGACTCAGCGCCACCCAGCTGGCGGTCCGGGCCGGGATGACCAAGCAGGCCCTGGGCGAGCTGGCGGCCAGCCTGGAAGCCCGCGGTCTCTACGAGAGCGTGTCGCACCCGACGGATCGACGACTGCGGATCTGGCGGCCGACCGTGCTCGGACGGGAAGCGTCCGAGACCGCCGACCGGGCGGTCGCTACCGTTGAGCATCGCTGGCGCCGGCACCTCGGAGCCGCTGACTGGGACGCACTGCGGGACACCCTGAGCCGCGCTCGCGCCCGCTGACCCAAGGAGTCCCGTGTTCGACGTCGCCGTCATTGCGCTGACCTTCGCTGCCATCTTCGTCGTCGAGCTGCCCGACAAGACCTTCATCGCGACCCTCGTCCTGTCGACGAAGTTCCGGCCGCTGTTCGTCTGGATCGGTGTCGGGCTCGCCTTCCTGGTGCAGACCCTGATCGCGGTCGCACTCGGCAAGGCCGCGTCGTTCCTGCCCGAGACCGTGGTGCACGTCGCCGCCGCACTGATGTTTCTGATCGGCGCGATCATCCTGCTGCGCGAGGCGCGCGCCCACGAGGCAGCCGAGGGCGACGAGGAGGAGGACTTCGCCGCCAAGGCCGGAGACGCCCAGGGCTACAAGGTGATCCTGACCAGCTTCCTGGTGCTCTTCGCCGCCGAGTGGGGCGATCTGTCGCAGCTGCTCACGCTGTCCCTCGTCGCGAAGTACGACGACCCCGTCAGTGTCTTCATCGGCGCGTGGGGCGCCCTGCTCGCCGTCAGCGGTCTGGCCGTCATCGTCGGTCGCGTGCTGCTGGCCCGGATCCGGCTCAGCCTGCTGCACTACCTGGGTGCGGCCGTGTGCCTGCTCATGGCATGTTTGACCGTGTGGGAGATGACGCGCTGACAGCGCCCTCGAGTGACCTGGCGACCGTCCGTCGCAAGTTCCTCGACGTCAACGGCGAGCACCCGATGACCGCGGCCGACGAGGCCCACGTGCGCGAGCACTTCCAGCCCGCCACACCCGAGCAGCTCACCGAGATCGCGGCCGGGCGACTGCCGCTCCCGGGCTACTTCCTGGCCGACGGCACCCCGATGGTCGCCGACATCGCCGACTGCCTCGAGGCCGCCGGCAGCATCGATCGCCTGCACGACTGGTTCCTCGAGTTCTGGCCCGACGACCCGACCACGGCCGAGCGCGAGTGGCTCGACTTCCTGTCCGGGCAGTACGTCTGCCTGCGCAAGCTCAACCCGCTCTCGATCCGCAACAAGACCAGGCTGGTCGAGCAGGCCCGGGTGGCCGTCGACGCGCGGCGCGCCGACCCGCGCGACGAGAGCGCCCAGGGCTCGCTGGCCGAGGCGGTCGACGGCGGGCTCGCAATCATGGGGCTGGACCAGATCCTGATGCCGACCATCGCCTACGACCGGCTGCGCTTCGGCGGACCGTCCAGCCGGGATGTGTGGGTCGATGCCGTGCGGGCCGAGTTCAACAATCCGCAGCCGCCGGCGTTGCCGATCCACACGGAGCGGCTCACGCTTCGCCGTACGATCCCCGAGGATGCCGTGGCCAACGCGCGCGCGTGGGCCGATCCGGACTTCGCGCGCTACCTCCTCCTGCCCCAGCAGAACCCGGCCGAGGTGGCGTTCGCGAACCTCCAGCACTCCAAGCCGCCTGACGGACCGCACCGAATGATCGCGCTGACCATGGAGCACGAAGGCACCAACGTGGGCAACATCGTGCTGTTCTTCGAGGGGACCGGGACGTCCGGCATGGAGATCGGCTGGACGCTGCACCCGCGGGCGGCCGGGCAGGGACTCGCCACCGAGGCTGCCCGCATGGGCCTCCGGCTGGCCTTCGAGCACTACGGCGTACGCCGCGTGGTGGCCAACCTCGACGCGCTGAACCAGCGCTCCGCGGCGATGTGCGAGCGACTCGGCATGCGCCGCGAGGTACACCGGCTGGCCGACTTCTGGTCGAAGGGCCGCTGGACCGACTCCTACGAGTACGCCATCCTCCGCACGGAGTGGGAGGCCCAGCAGGGCTGACAACGCGCCCGCGCCTGTCGCCCGGGTGCCGTTGCCTCTAGGCTCGCGCCATGGCTCACACCCACGGCGCCGACAGTGAAGTCGGCACGCTCAAGACCGTCATGTTGCACCGCCCCGGCAATGAGCTGAAGAGGCTCACCCCGCGCAACAACGACAAGCTGCTCTTCGACGGGATCCCGTGGGTCAGCCGCGCGCAGGAGGAGCACGACGCTTTCGCCGACACCCTGCGTGGGCGCGGCGTCGAGGTGCTCTACCTGACCGAGCTCCTCACCGAGACGCTCGCCAGCGAGGAGGCCCGCGCGCACGCCATCAACTCGGCGCTGAGCGGCCTGCACCTCGGCGACACGTTGCGCGACTATCTCGCAGTGGCGCTCGCCGAGGCCTCTCCCCAGGAGCTGACCGGCCTGCTGACCGAGGGCATCCGCAACGACGAGGTGCGCGGCGGCCACGGCCTGGTGACCAGCCTGCTGAGCCCCTACGACTTCCTGATCGACCCGCTGCCCAACCTGCTGTTCACGCGCGACTCAAGTGTGTGGGTCCGCGACCGGGTAGCGATCACCAGCCTCGCGATGCCGGCGCGCAAGCGGGAGACGCAGCTGACCGAGCTGATCTACACCGAGCACCCGCGCTTCGCCGGCCAGACGCAGATGATCCACGGCTGGCAGAACGAGCACGTCGAGGGTGGCGACGTGCTGCTGCTCGCGCCCGGCGTCATCGCGGTCGGCGTGGGCGAGCGGACGACGCCGGCCGGCGTCGAGCGGCTGGCCCGGCAGGTGTTCCACGCCAACCTCGCGCACACCGTGCTCGCCGTACCCATCGCGCAGGAGCGCGCGACCATGCACCTCGACACCGTGTGCACGATGGTCGACGTCGACAAGGTCGTGATGTACCCCAACGTGGCGCACACGCTGACCGCGCACGCGGTGACCGTCCGCGAGCGCGGTGAGGCCGACACCGACCTGGTGCTCGACGTCGCGCCCGCCGAGCCGTTCCTGGTGGGTGCGGCCAAGGCGATGCAGATCGACACCCTGCACCAGATCGACACCGGTCTGGACCCCGTCACCGCCGAGCGCGAGCAATGGGACGACGGCAACAACACCCTCGCCCTGGCCCCCCGCGTCGCCGTCGCCTACGAGCGCAACGACGAGACCAATGACCGCCTCGAGGAGGCCGGGATCGAGGTCATCCGCATCGCCGGATCCGAGCTCGGGTCGGGCCGTGGCGGTCCGCGCTGCATGTCCTGTCCGGTCGAGCGGCAGCCGCTGACCACGGAGTGATCAGGCGCACCCATATCTTCGGGGACCTATCCACGTTGTGGAGGGCAGACAACCCGAGCGAGAGGCACCACCCATGACGTCTTCCATCTTCGACGCTCTCACCGCCGACGAGGCCGCGCGCGTCCGCGCCGCCGGCACGCCGCTCACCCTGCCCGCGGGCTGGTCACCGATCGGCGAGCGCACCCCCGCCGACAAGGCCTACATCCTCACCGCCGGTGAGGTGTCCGTACGCCGCAGCGGGACCGAGATCGCCACGCTGGGCGCCGGCCAGATCATCGGGGAGGCCGCGATCGTCAACCACACTCTGCGCTCCGCGTCGATCGTCGCCCTGACGCCGCTGAAGGCACTGCACTACACGAGCGAGCGCCTCGAGGCGCTGGTCGCGGAGATCCCGGCGTTCGCAGACGCCGTGGCGGCCGCCGCCGCCGAGCGCCACGGCGACGCCTGAGCCAGCATGAGCGAACCCGGTGATCGTGGCGAGATCGACGACCTGCTGGGGACGATCGAGGCCTTCCTGCTCGGCGGGCCACCCACCCTGACCCAGGGCGAGGTGGCCGAGCGCGCCGACGTGCCCCTCGAGCTCGCCCGCGAGCTGTGGCGCCAGCTCGGCTTCGCCCACACCACCGACGACGACGCCGCCTTCGCAGAGAGTGACGTCGAGGCGCTGCGGCTCACCGCCGACCTGCTGCGGATGGGGATCCTGTCGCCCGAGTCGCAGGCGGCGCTCGTCCGCACGTGGGGGCGCAGCTACGCGCGGCTCGCCGAGTGGCAGGTCTCGCTGCTCGCCGGGCTGGCCGCCGCCGAGCCCGACCCCGAGGTCCGGCTCGCCGAGCTCGCCGCCGGCGTCCTGCCCCGGGTGGAGGCGTTGCAGTCCTATGTCTGGCGCCGTCACCTCAGCAGCGCCGCCAGCCGGCTGCTGACGACCGGGTCGGCCACCGACGTCGAGCGCACGATGGCGGTCTGCTTCGTCGACATCGTCGGCTACACCACCCACAGCAAGTCGCTGGCCGAGAGCGAGCTGGTCGACTGGATCGAGGGCTTCGAGCGGATCGCCACCGACACCGTGGTCGACCACGCGGGCCGCGTGATCAAGACGATCGGCGACGAGATCCTCTTCACCACCGACGACCCGGCCGCGGCCGCGGAGGTCGCACTGGCGCTGACCGAGCGGGGCCTCGACGAGGACGACCCGTTCCCCTCCGTGCGCGCCGGCATCGCCTACGGGCTGGTGGTCGCCCGCCTCGGCGACGTCTTCGGGCCGACGGTCAACATCGCCGCCCGCCTGACGTCCGTCGCGCGACCCGGCACCGTCGTCCTCGACCAGGGGGCGTACGCCGCCCTGTCGGGCGTCGAGGAGTCGCCGGACGGCTCCGACGACGACACCGAGCCCGCGGACACGGACTCCGAGACCTACCGCTTCCGGCGGCTGCGTCGGGTGTCCGTCAAGGGCTACTCCCGGCTCGAGGCCTGGCGGCTCAAGCGCCCCAAGGGCGACTGAGCCGCACTCCTCAGACCGGCAGGCAGATCTCCGGCGGACCGATCGGCAGCGGGTTGGGGACGCAGACCGGCGGCAGGATCGTCGGGATGATGGTGGGGATGATCGTCGGTGAGGTCGTCGTCGCCGTACCCGTCGGCGTCGTCGTGCTCGTCGGCGTCGCGGTGCCGGTCGGCGTGGCCGTGCCCGTCGTGGTCGGCGTGGCCGTCGGGTTGGCCTTCATGCACTTGTCGTAGGCGGCCTTCGAGGTGGTGTACCACTCGAGCTGGAGCCGCAGCTCCTTCTTGGCCTTACGCAGCTTCCGCTTCAACTTCTTGACCTTGGCGGCGTCACCCGCCCGCTTCGCCTTCCTCAGCTGCTTCCTGAGCTTCTTGACCTTCTTGGCGGAGTCCTGGGCGGCCGTGGCCGAGTCCGTCAGGTCCTGCGCCTGCGCAGCGCACGCGCTGGACAGCGAGCTGGACGACGCGGTGGCGCTGCCCCCCGAGCCGACGAGCACGGCCAGGCCGGCGATCGCCACGGCAACGGCGACGGCGGTGGCGATCAGGGATCGAAGTGAGGTCGTGAACACGCTGGGCTCCTGCCGAGACTCGCCTCTGGCGTGACCGGTGTCACCACCCTCGGGCGGCTCCAAGGTAGACCGACCTCGACCCGTTTGACAGACGTTTCGGAATTCGGACGCCGCCGTGCTCGACGGACTCGAAGGAGTGCGGAGCGGGGGTTAAGGAAATTGGAACGCCCGGCCGATGTTGACGGGGGATACAACAACGGCCGGGCAGGATGAAAACTACTCCTGCGTCACGCCCCAGACAAGCCGGGGGCGCCCATCTTCATCGAATGGTGACTTGGCGGTTGGCTAGACCAGCTCGCGCGGACCGCTCCGCGGCACTGAGTTCGCCACCCTGGGCGAGGGCGTCGGCGAGGGCGGATGCGAAGGTCCCCGCAGGTCCCTCGAGCACCGCCGCCCCCGTGCCGACCGGCAGGTCCCACACCGGGGTGAGCAGGCCGTGCGCACGGAACATCCCGACGAAGCGCGAGCCGTCGGCGACCGAGTCCTGGCCGGCCGCGTGCAGCCGGGCCAGCGCGGTGAGCAGCTCGTCCTCCTGGTGCGGCATCACCCAGCGCAGGTGTTCCTTGGGTCCGACGTTGGTCCAGTACGCCGCCTCGACGCTCTCGAGCCTCGTGGTCGGGTTGGCCGATCCGTTGGCCTGCTCGAGCGCCGCGGCCACGGAGTCGTCGGGGTCCTCGATGTCGTCGGCCCAGTAGCCGAACCCGTCATGGACGGTGATGTCGAGCGAGGTGTTGCTGATCAGGTCCTGCAGGCGCGGGCCCTCACCGGGCTGGGAGGTGAGGCCGACGACGCCGGGCTCCTCCGTCGCGATGGCGGCCTCGAGGACCGCACCGAGGTCGCGCGCCGGGTCGCCGTACTGGTGGGCCACCTGCAGGCCGAGCCAGATCGCTCCGCTGTCGCGCACCAGCGCGGGCGATGCCATCGGCAGCAGCGTGCAGAGTCGCACCTCACGGTCCGTGCTGGGAACGGTCAGCGGGACCGTGGCCGCCGGCACCAGCTCGCGCAGCGCGATCACGTCGCACTCCCCGGGCATCCCCTCGAACGGGCGGCTGACGAACACGGGCGTCGCGCCACCGGCGGCACCGTGGCAGGCCTTGTAGCGCTTGCCGGAGCCACACGGGCAGGGCTGGCGCGGGCTGACCTGGTCAGGGGAGCCCTCGACGGGAGCGGTGTCACGGGCTTTGGTGCGGGACTTCTTGGCCATGGCGCGAACGCTATACGGCGCGCCGCAGATCAGATTCCTCAGGGCGCTCCGAGCAGCTCCAGCAGGTAGGCCGGCTTGTCGGTGATCACCGCGGTCACTCCGAGGTCGAGGCAGATCTGCAGCTCCTCGGCGGTGTTGACGGTCCAGACGTGGATCTCGCGATCGGCCAGGCGCAGGTGCCTGCCCAGGCCGGGGTGGTCGCGCAGCTCGGTGATGCCGGGACCGATGATCCAGTCCTTGTTCACGGCCCGGCGCAGCACCGGCCAGTGGTGCGCCTTCTCCACCAGCATCACCTTCTGGATCTGCGGCGCCATCCGCTGGACGCGCTGCAGCGCGGTGAGGCTGAAGCTCATCACCCGGGCGGGCGAGTCCTCACCGGTCCAGCCGAAGTCGGTCAGCAGCTCCACGAGGCGGCGTTCGACGAGCCCGCCGTACCGCGTCGGATGCTTCGTCTCGATCGCCAGCTCGACGCGTCGACCGGAGTCGGCGACGGTCTCCAGCAGCTTGCGCAACGTCAGGACCTTGTTGTCCTCGGGGTCCGCGTCGGGCGCCTCGTCGTCGAACTCGGCCCACGGGTTCTTCCACGAGGCGAAGTCGAGCTGGTCGAGCTGCTCGAGCTTCATCGTGGAGATGACGCCCTTGGCGGCGGCGGTACGGCGCAGGTCGCGGTCGTGCACGCAGACGAGGTGGCCGTCGGCAGTCAGTCGTACGTCGCACTCGAGCGCCCCCGCCCCGACCTCGATCGCGCGCTTGTACGCCCGCAAGGTGTGCTCGGCGTTCTCGTGGCTGGCACCTCGGTGGGCGACGACCTGCGGCCTCATGCCAGCAGCGTAGGGCGGACGCGTGTGGACGCGTGTGGACACGCTCATCCGGTCAGCCTGCGGTGCGCTCCCACGGCTGGATGAAGTCGTTGCCCGGAATGTTGTTGACGGCCATCGTCAGCTGGCCGGCCAGCGCTCCGTCGAGCTGCTCGCGGACCACGTCGGCGTGCCCCGCGTGCCGCGCGAACTCCTCGATCAGGTGCAGCGCCAGCATCCGCTTCGTGACGCGCGTGGGCTCGAACTGGCCGAACCACGGAGCGGGCGCCTGCAGCGCGTCGGCACCGGGATCCATGGACCCGACCGCGTCGACGAGGCCGGCCGTCGCGGCGTCGTACTGCTCGAGGACCTGGGTCAGCGTCTCGTCGGCGGTCAACGCGAAGCTGCCGTAGAAGTCGGCGTAGTCGGCCTCGGTCAGCTCCCAGCCGCGCTCGCCGCGCTCGGCGGCCTCGCGGCGCTGCCACGACGACCAGCTGTGGCTCAGGTGCTTGAGGATGCCGCCGAGGCTGAGGTCGCTGCGGGCGGGAGACTGGCGGGCCTCCTCCTCGGTGAGGCCGAACGCGGCGGTGCGGACGGCGTCGGCCTGCTCGCGCAGGAAGGTGGCGAGGGCGGCTGCTTCGTCGAGGGGGGCGGGCTGGATCATGGTTCCTCCGATGTTCGTGGCTGGTGGAACCACTCTCCCGCCCCGCGCGGACAGGTCTTGTCCGCTAGCCGACGAGGAACCCCGGCAGCCAGGCCGCCTCCCATGCGGGGATCTCCTGGACCTCGATCAGTGCCCGCACGGGTGCCTGCTCGGCCACGCGGTAGACGCCGTCCGCGCGCGAGAGGTAGCGGTAGTTCACCAGCTCACGGCGCAGGTAGGCGAAGTCCTCGTGCACCCCGAGCAGCACCTCGTTCACCTCGGGCTCGGCATAGTCGCGCCCGGGTTCGAAGCGGCTCAGGACCTCGAGCAGCGCGGCCACCCGGACCTTCCGCTTCGCGGGGACCTGCGCGAGCCGGCCGTCGGTGAAGAGGCGCGCGACCAGCCGTTCCTGCTCGGTGCGCGCTGCGGCGTACTCCGCGGAGTCCCGTTCGAGGATCGCCGCGCGGGCGACGGTGTAGCCCTCACCGGTCTCGGCCATCCGCGCGCGCACGACCTGCTTGAAGTCACTGTCCCTGGTCATCGTTCACTCCGACTGCGATGCGTCCCCAGTCCGCCGCCGCAGTGCGTGTGAAGCGACGAGTTCAGTGTGAGAGCCCGAGGATCCGCTCCCCTTCGCCACCTCGCTCGGACTGGGGCCGAAGCGCGGGCTGGGCGCTGGACGGCGCCACTGGGGCAAGCCTCGCACAGGTCCTCGCCTTCGCGCGACCGCGTTTGTCAGCCGACGTGCTCGCGCAGGTAGCGCCCGAAGTGTGGCACCGTGAAGGCGATCCGGCCGCGCTCGCCGGAGTAGATGAGGCCCTTCTTCAGCAGCGCGTCGCGCGCCGGGGACAGTGACTGCGGCTTCTTGTCGAGGAAGGCCGCGACGTCGGCGGTGGGTACGGCGTCGACGTCCGGTTCTTCGGACGCGGCCGCGACATCGGCCATCGCGCGGAGGTACTCCCGCTCCCCCGGCGTGGCCCGCTCGTAGCGCGAGCCGAAGAAGCCGACCGCGAGCTCCGACTCTGCCTCGGGCGTCGCGACCAGCACGTCGTCGAGCGTGATCGGCGAGCGCGGGGCGCGGTCCCAGACGGCCTTGCCGTAGGCCTGGATGAAGTAGGGGTAGCCGCCGGTCGCGGCATACATCGCCTCGAGCGCGTCGGCCGTGAAGGCCACCTCCTCGTCCTCGGCCGGCGCGGTGAGCGCGAGGTCGGCGGCGTCGCGGGCGAGCCGGTCGATCCGCTGGTAGCTGAACAGCCGCTCGGAGTAGGACTTCGAAGCCGAGAGCACCGCGGGCAGGTGCGGCAGCCCGGCGCCGACCACGATCACGGGCAGGCCCGTCTGGCTGATCTCGTGGCAGGCCGCGCACAGCGCCGACACGTCGTCGGGGCCGAGGTCCTGCATCTCGTCGATGAACACCGCGATGCCCTTGCCGACGTCGGCCGCCAGCCCGCCGACATCGGTGAAGAGCTCGACCAGGTCGATCTCGATGTCGCCGGAGTCGGCGCGCCCGCGCACCACGGGGGCATCGATGCCGGGGCTCCACTGGTCCTTCAGCTTGGCGCGGGCCCCGGCGTCGCGGTGGGCGAACGCCTTGATCACGCCGAGCACGTGGTCGACGCTGTCGGCGTCGGTGTGGCCGAGCTCGCGCACCGCCTGGTGCAGGGCACTGCTCAGTGGCCGGCGCAGTCCCTGGTCGGGACGCGCCTCGAGCTTGCCGGTCCCCCAGCGTCGCCGTACGGCGGCAGAACGCAGCGCGTTGAGCAGCACCGTCTTGCCGACACCGCGCAGCCCGGTGAGCACGAGGGAACGCTCGGGGCGCCCCTTGACCACCCGCTCGAGCACGACGTCGAACGCCCGCAGCTGCTCGTCGCGGCCGGCGAGCTCGGGTGGGCGCTGGCCGGCGCCGGGGGCATACGGGTTCCTGATCGGGTCCACGATCAGACCGTATCGGCGGATCTAGCGGATTCCCTAGATTCAGCCCACGTGCAGGGGTCGTGTCTCCGGGCCCGGATCCGTGCGGGAAGCCGCCACGACATAGGCCGCATCGAGCCCGCGCCTCAGCATGTCGATCAGCGCCGGCACCTCGTCGACCGTGAGCCGGAACGAGCCGCTGCAGACGTTGTCGCGCCACAACGAGACGACCACCAGGTCGACGTCGTGGTGCCAGGAGACGCGGAGCGCGCGATCCTCGCCGCGGGCGTCGAAGAAGATCGACCCCGTCATCGGCAACGGTCGGGCGAGAGCCATGCTCCATTCTCCCCGCCTCGTCAAGGCTTGGACATCTATGCTCGCGACATGCCCGAGCTGCCCGAGGTGGAAGCCCTGGCCCTGGACCTCAAGGGCCGGCTCCTCGACCGCGCGATCACCCGCATCGACCTGGCGGCCTTCAGCGCGCTGAAGACCTTCGACCCGCCGCTGCACTCGCTGCACGGCACGCTCGTCGAGGACGTCACGCGGCACGGCAAGTTCCTCGACATCACCGCATCGGGCACGCACCTGATCATGCATCTCGCCCGCGCCGGCTGGGTGCGCTGGCGCGACGAGGTGCCCGCCCTGCCGGCCCGGCCGAACAGCAAGAACCCGCTCGCCGCGCGGATCGTGATCGACGACGAGGCGGGGCTCGACGTGACCGAGGCGGGCACCAAGAAGAGCCTGGCGATCTACGTCGTCCGCGACCCCCAGGACGTGCCGGGCATCGCCCGGCTCGGGCCGGATCCGCTCGACGACGCGTTCACGATCGAGGTCCTCAACGACATCCTGCAGTCCGAGGGACGCAAGCAGATCAAGGGCGTGCTGCGCCACCAGGGCACGATCGCCGGCATCGGCAACGCCTATTCCGACGAGATCCTGCATGCGGCCCGCATGTCGCCGTACAAGCCCAGCAACGGTCTCGACGACGAGGAGCTGCACGCCCTGTTCGACGCCGTGAAGGGCACGATCGGCGCTGCCGTCGACCGTTCGCGTGGCCTGCACGCCAGCGAGCTCAAGGGTGAGAAGAAGACCAACCTCGCCGTGCACGGTCGCACCGGCCAGACCTGCCCGGCGTGCGGCGACGTGGTGCGCGAGGTGTCCTTCGCCGACTCGAGCCTGCAGTACTGCGCGACGTGTCAGACCGGCGGGAAGCCGCTCGCCGACCGGCGGATGAGCAAGCTGCTGAAGTAGGGCGGGTCAGCTGGGGGCCGGGACCTCGGGCAGGTCCTGGTTGTCGAGGACGCTGCCGCAGGTGTCGGTCGAGTAGGTGTTGAACGCAACGGATGCGTCCTTGTCCTTGCCGGAGAGCGACTCCTCGAGGGTCCCCAGCTCGGCGTCCGCCTCGAGCGCGGCGACCTCCTCGATCAGCAGGTCGAAGCCATCGCGCGCCTCGGCCGGAATGTCCTCGGGAGTGCCGACCTTCCCCAGGTCCTTGGCCCACGTCTTGACCTCCGCGACCAGCTCCTCCGGCGTCGCATCGATCATCGCCTGGGGGTCGGAGAACACGCCCGTGAGGGTGTCGCAGAACTCGGCCGTGGTCGCGTCCGTCGGAGCACCACCACTGCCGCTGTCGCTGCCGCAGCCCATCACGGAGACGCCGACCAGCACGAGTGAGGCGGTGAGCAGGCCGGACTTCGGCAGCGTCTTCATGTCGACAACCCTGCACCATCGAACGCGGCCGGGAGCGGCCCCTGTCCACCCGTCAGGGGATTCAGCCCACGTGGTGGCGGTCCGAGCCGAGCGACCCTGCCCTCGGGGACCTTGTGCCCTGCCGTCGGACTGACTGCCCGCCGACGATGT
>JBDSPC010000241.1:0-6122 GCA_039914485.1 Nocardioides sp. | reverse complement strand
GGTCCGCCCTCGAGGTGGACAAGGTCGAGAGCCACCTGCACCCGCAGGGCTCCTTCGACGTCGCCGATCACATCGTCCCGACGGGGCGTGAGGAGATCTGGCGCTTCACCCCGCTCAAGCGACTGCGCGACCTGCACGGCAACGCCGAGTTCATGCCCAGCACGACGGCCTGCACCTGGAACACGCCGGCCGGCGTGCGCATCGAGGGCGTCGACGGCGACGAGGCCCACTCCCTGCGCGGCGTGAGCGGTCTCGTGCCGATCACCCGCTTCGCGGCCCGCGTGCTGGCCGAAGTGCCGGCGTCGTTGCTCGTCGACGTGCCGGCCGACGCCGACGTCACGGAGCCGATCCTCGTCGAGCTGGTCGGTGAGGACGCCGCGGTCACCGAGGCGGGCCACATCGTGCTCCGCTTCGGCAGGCACTCGCGCGCCACGGTCGTGCTCAACCACACCGGCACCGCCTCGATGGCCCAGGTCGTCGAGGTCGTCGTGGGCGACGGCGCGCAGGTCTCGGTCATCTCCCTGCAGGACTGGGCCGATGACGCCGTCCACCTGACGCACCACCAGACCTTGGTCGGTCGCGATGCGACCTACAAGCACGTCGCGGTCAGCTTCGGCGGCGACGTCGTGCGCATGGACACCAACGTGACCTACGACGGTCCCGGCGGCTCCGCGGAGCTGCTCGGCCTCTACTTCGCCGACGCCGGCCAGCACATCGAGCACCGCCTCTTCGCCGATCACACTGCTCCGCGCACCAAGAGCAACGCTCTCTACAAGGGCGCGCTGCAGGGCCAGGGCGCGCACACGGTCTGGATCGGCAACGTGTTGATCCGCAAGGTCGCCGAGGGCATCGAGACCTACGAGGAGAACCGCAACCTCGTGCTCAGCGACGGCTGCCACGCCGACTCCGTGCCCAACCTGGAGATCGAGACCGGCGAGATCGCGGGAGCCGGCCACGCGTCGGCCACCGCCCGCTTCGACGACGAGCAGCTGTTCTACCTCCGCTCGCGCGGCATCGACGACAAGGAGGCCCGTCGCCTCGTGGTGCACGGCTTCTTCAACGACCTGATCCGCAAGATCGGTGTGCCCTCGATCGAGGACAAGCTCATGAAGACCGTCGAGGCCGAGCTGGCCAAGAACGTGACGCACGGGGGCTCCGCCCCCGTGTCCCCCCGAGAAACAAGGGGCGTCGCATGACCTTCGTTCGCGCCTGCTCGCTCGACGAGGTGCCCACCGACGAGGCCCTCGGGGTGACCGTCGGCGCCTATGACGTCGCCGT
Organism: Nocardioides sp.; assembly: GCA_039914485.1. Taxonomy (GTDB): domain Bacteria; phylum Actinomycetota; class Actinomycetes; order Propionibacteriales; family Nocardioidaceae; genus Nocardioides. Next base: position 4,844 of record JBDSPC010000241.1, on the reverse strand, counting down.
GGCCCGCAACGGCGACGAGATCTTCGCGCTGCAGGACCTCTGCTCGCACGCGGCCGTCTCCCTCTCCGAGGGCGAGGTCGCCAACTGCACGATCGAGTGCTGGCTGCACGGGTCGACCTTCGACCTGCGCACCGGCAAGCCCACCACGTTCCCCGCGACCGAAGCGGTCGCCACCTTCCCAGTCGAACTTCGCGACAACGACGTCTATGTCGACGTCGAGACCACCCTGAATGGAGTGACCCCGTCATGAGCAAGCTTGAGATCAACGACCTGCGCGTCTCCGTCGACACCGAGGACGGCCCCAAAGAGATCCTCAAGGGCGTCACGCTGACGATCAACGACGGCGAGACGCACGCCATCATGGGCCCCAACGGGTCCGGCAAGTCCACGCTGGCCTACTCGATCGCCGGCCACCCGAAGTACACCGTCACCGGCGGCACCGTCACCCTCGACGGCGCCGACGTGCTGGCCATGACGGTCGACGAGCGCGCCCGCGCGGGCCTGTTCCTGGCGATGCAGTACCCCGTCGAGGTGCCCGGCGTCTCGGTCTCCAACTTCCTGCGTACGGCGAAGACCGCGATCGACGGCGAAGCGCCCAAGCTCCGCACCTGGATCAAGGACGTCAACACGTCGCTGCAGGCGCTCGACCTCGACCCGACCTTCGCGACCCGCAACGTCAACGAGGGCTTCTCCGGTGGCGAGAAGAAGCGCCACGAGATCGCCCAGCTCGAGCTGTTGAACCCGAAGGTCGCGGTGCTCGACGAGACTGACTCCGGCCTCGACATCGACGCGCTCCGGGTCGTCTCCGACGGCGTCAACCGGTTCAAGGCCGACGGCGACAAGGGTGTCCTCCTGATCACGCACTACACGCGGATCCTGCGCTACATCAAGCCCGACTTCGTCCACGTCTTCGTCGACGGCCGGGTTGCTGAAGAGGGCGGCCCCGAGCTCGCCGATCAGCTGGAAGCCGAGGGGTACGACAAGTACACCAAGGCCGCCACTCCCGCTGGTTGAGCAGCGAGCGACGTCGAAACCAAGGAAGGTGGGCAACTGATGGAAGGACTTCTTCCTGAGCTGGAAGTCATCCGTAAGGACTTCCCGATCCTCGAGCGTCAGCTCGCGGGCGGCTTTCCGCTGGTCTACCTCGACAGCGCCAACACCTCGCAGAAGCCGCAGATCGTCATCGACACGATGGTCGACCACCTCGAGCACCACAACGCCAACATCTCCCGTGCCATGCACCAGCTGGGCGCGGAGTCGACGGAGGCGTTCGAGGCTGCGCGTGACCGGGTGGCCGCGTTCATCAAGGCGCCCAGCCGCGACGAGGTGATCTTCACCAAGAACGCCACCGAGGCGCTCAACCTGGTGGCGAACACCTTGTCCTGGGCGACCGGTGACCTGGCGATCGGCGAGGGCGACGAGGTCGTCATCACCGAGATGGAGCACCACTCCAACATCGTGCCGTGGCAGCTGCTGACCGAGCGCAAGGGCGCGACCCTGCGCTGGTTCGGCCTCACCGAGGACGGCCGCCTCGACCTGTCGAACATCGACGAGCTCATCACCGAGCGGACCAAGGTCGTCTCGTTGACCTGGGTGTCCAACATGCTCGGCACGATCAACCCGGTCGCCGAGATCGCGGCGCGTGCGCACGCGGTCGGCGCGATCGTGGTCGTGGACGCCTCGCAGGCGGCTCCCCAGCTGCCGGTCGATGTGGTCGCGTCCGGCGCCGACCTGCTCGTCTTCACCGGCCACAAGGTCGTCGGGCCCACGGGGATCGGCGTGCTCTGGGGTCGCAGCGAGGTGCTCGGCGCGCTCCCTCCGTTCCACGGTGGGGGCGAGATGATCGAGACGGTGACGATGGCGCGTTCGACGTACGCCGGGATCCCGCACAAGTTCGAGGCCGGCACTCCGCCGATCATCGAGGCCATCGGACTCGGTGCCGCGGTCGACTACCTCGACCACATCGGCATGGACGTCATCCACGCGCACGAGCAGGCCATCACCGGCTACGCCCTCCAGGGCCTCTCGACGGTGCCCGGCGTGCGCGTCCTCGGCCCGCTCGACGCCGCCTCGCGCGGGGGAGCGATCTCCTTCGAGCTCGACGGCGTCCACCCGCACGACATCGCGCAGGTGCTCGACTCACGCGGCGTCGCGGTGCGCGCCGGACACCACTGCGCCAAGCCTGCGCACGCGCGCTTCGGCGTACAGGCCTCGACCCGCATGTCGTCCTACCTCTACACGACGCCCGGGGAGATCGACGCGTTGATCGAGGCGCTCAGCTACACCCGTTCATACTTCAAGGTGAGCTGATGGATCTCGATTCGCTCTACCAGGAGATCATCCTGGACCACTACAAGCACCCCCACCATGCCGGCCTGCGCGACCCGTTCGAGGCCGAGGTGCACCACGTCAACCCGACGTGTGGCGACGAGGTGACCCTGCGTGTCCACGTCTCCGACGACACCGTGAACGACGTGTCGTACGACGCCGTGGGCTGCTCGATCTCGCAGGCATCGGCCTCCGTGATGACCGACCTGTTGATCGGCAAGTCCGTCGACGAGGCGATGTCGATCCACCAGACCTTCCTGGAGCTCATGCAGGGCAAGGGCAAGGTGGAACCCGACGAGGACGTCCTCGAGGACGGCATCGCCTTCGCCGGTGTGGCCAAGTTCCCGGCGCGCGTGAAGTGCGCCCTGCTCTCATGGATGGCGTGGAAAGACGCGACGTCCCAGTCCCTCCTGAAGGAGAACTCATGACCATCGACAACAGCGACCTGCCCGACGTGCCCGCAGCCACCGGCGGTGGCTCGACCGTCACCGTGGACGACGTCACCGAGGCGATGAAGGACGTCGTCGACCCCGAGCTCGGGATCAATGTCGTCGACCTCGGCCTCGTCTACGACGTGCACCTCGACGAGGGCTCCAACGTCGTGCTCGACATGACCCTGACCTCGGCGGCCTGCCCGCTGACCGACGTGATCATGGACCAGACCAACGCCGCGCTCGAGGGCATCGTCAACGACGTCGCCATCAACTGGGTGTGGATGCCGCCGTGGGGTCCGGACAAGATCACCGACGACGGCCGCGAGCAGCTGCGCGCCCTCGGCTTCAACGTCTGAGCGTGCGCTTCACCGAGCACGAGCTGACCGAGGCGGTCACCAACGCCGCCAAGACCGTCGCAGCCGCGCGTCAGCGAGGCGTACGCCGCCGACTCGACCGCGAGGCGACCTGGGCCGCCCTCACCCGGCACGAGCGCTACCTGGTGCTCGACGCCGTCGGCACCCAGGTGCTGCCGGTGCTGCTCGCGCTGCCGGACCTCGAGGTGCCCGAAGGCACCCGCCCGACCTTCACCGACATCCAGGTGCTCTCCGCGGTGCAGGCGACCCTCGGCGATGCTGCGCGAGGACTGCGCGGCAAGGTGACGGTGGCTGCGCGTACGGCGCTGGTGCGAGATGCGCTGGCCAAGCTGCCCCCTCGGCAGGCCTGACCGTGATTGCAGGGGTCTAGGGTCGCGGTCATGACGGACGACGACGAGATCGGCAACTTCTGGGAGCTGGCCCGTTTCCACGCCAAGCTCAACGTCGCTCCGGCCTACTTCGGCCCGACCACCCTCGAGGTGGTCCGGCCGCCGGCCTGGTCCTACGGCGAGACCCCGGAGGAGGCCGACGAGTTCGTGGCTCGCCTCGACTCCGAGGAGCGGCTCGAGACGTCGACCCCCGTGTCGGTCTTCGACGAGGAGGGCGCGGACATGCCCGTCGCCGGCTCGCTGTCGATCCTGTGCAACGGCGTGGGTCATCCCGTCGCGCTGCTCGAGATCGAAGAGGTCGGGATCGGCGCCGACATCGTGGAGCACTTCCGGGTGATCTACCGGGCCGACGCCTGATGGAGCGCAAGACCTATCTCCTCGTCGACGGCGAGAACATCGACGCCACCCTCGGCAACTCCATCCTCGGTCGCCGTCCGCGGCCCGAGGAACGGCCGCGCTGGGACCGGCTCCTCGAATGGGCTGAGCGCAGCTTCGACCAGCCCGTCACCGGGCTGTTCTTCCTCGCTGCCGGAACCGAGATGCCGACCACCTTCGTGCAGGCGCTGATCGCGATCGGCTTCACCCCGGTCCCGCTGAGCGGTGCCGGCAAGGTCGTCGACATCGCCATCCAGCGCACCGCAGAGGCGCTCGTCTCGCGCGACGCCGACGTCATCCTGGCCAGCCACGACGGTGACTTCCTCGAACAGATCTCGGCCCTCGCCGACGGCAGGCGTCAGGTCGGTGTCGTCGGTTTCGGGGAGTTCGTCAACGCCGCGTTCCGTGGACTGCCCGGGCTGCGGATCATCGACCTCGAATACGACATCGGCGCCTTCAACTCCGCCCTGCCGCGGGTCAAGGTGATCCCGATCGACGAGTTCGACCCGCTCGACTTCCTGTGACCGGTCGTCGATGAGCAGCGCACACGTGTTGGTGCCGCCGGTGAGAATGCCGCGGTGGGTGGAGAACTTCGAGCGTGGCCACGGCGCGACCTCGTTGACCGTCTCGGACGGCGCCCTGCACGGCAACGCCGACGACGGATCGACGTTCACGGCCGTGCTGCCGTTCGCTGCGGCGTACGACGGAATGCCCGACGTCGCTGCCTTCCTCGCGGCGGTGACGGCGCCGGGGGAGTGGGGCGTGCTGCTGGTCCGCAAGGGCGGGTTCGCCATCGCGCGGCTGGCCGGCGGCGCGATGGTGGAGCACAAGATCGGGCAACGGCACGTGCAGGGCCGCACCAAGGCGGGCGGGCAGAGCCAGCAGCGATTCGCCCGGCGCCGGGACAACCAGGCGCGGCAGGCCTACGAGGCCGCTGCCGACCA
>JBDSPC010000129.1:0-9104 GCA_039914485.1 Nocardioides sp. | reverse complement strand
GGACGGGGTCGAGGTATTCGCGCGTGCCGCCGGCGCTGACGACCACATGACGACCGGCCAGGTCGGGATCGACGACACCCCGATCGAGCACGTCGAGGGCGATGTCGAAGATCTCGGCGGGCTCGGGCAGCCGGCCCTTGCCGGTGTCCGCACCCGTCAGCCGGCCCTCAGCGGGCTCGATGACCACGGCGCCGCGGTCTCGCAAGGTGGCGACGTTCGCCGCGGTGGCGGCGTGCTCCCACATCTCGGTGTGCATGGCCGGCGCGAACACCACCGGGCAACGGGCGGTGAGCAGGGTGTTGGTCAGCAGGTCGTCGGCAAGGCCGTGGGCGGCCTTGGCCAGCAGGTCGGCGGTGGCCGGCGCGACGACAACGAGGTCGGCGGTTTGGCCGATCCGCACGTGCGGGACCTGGTGGACGTCGTGCCAGACCTCGGCCGATACGGGCCTGCCCGACAGCGCAGCCCAGGTGTCGGCCCCGACGAAGCGCAGCGCGGCCGCGGTCGGGACGACCGTCACCTCATGCCCGGACTCGGTGAAGCGACGCAACAGCTCGCAGGCCTTGTACGCCGCGATGCCGCCGGCAACCCCGAGAACTACGTGCGGCCGGGACCCCGGTGTGGGGGTCCCGGCCGTCATGTCGTCAGTCATGGTTGCCAGCGGAGCAGGCTCACTCGGCCTTGAAGGAGCCGTCGACGGCGGCGGCCTTGCGGGCTTCCTCCTCGGCGGCCAGCTCTGCCGGGTCGACGTCCTCACAGGTCAGCAGGTCGTCGTTGATCTCGCGGAGCGCGATCGAGAGCGGCTTCTCCTGGACGTGGGTGTCCACGAGCGGGCCGACGTACTCGAGCAGGCCTTCGCCCAGCTGGGAGTAGTAGGCGTTGATCTGGCGCGCCCGCTTGGCGCTGTAGAGGACCAGCTTGTACTTGCTGTCGGTCTTGGTGAGCAGGTCGTCGATCGAGGGGTTGGTGACACCCTCGGCGGCGATGTTGGGGGCAGACACAGCTAGAGCCTCACAGAGTCGAAGAAATGGTCGGGCGATGCTCGAAAGAGCAGATCAGGAGAGATCTGGAGCGTCGACCCTCATCAAGGCTACCAACTCCTCGGCAGCAGCGTGAACTTCGTGGTTCACCACGGTGACGTCGAACTCGCTCTCGGCGGCCAGTTCGACCCGCGCGGTCTCCAACCGGCGCGCCCGTTCGGAGGCCGACTCGGTGCCGCGACCGACCAGCCGGCGCTCGAGCTCCTCCCAGGACGGCGGCTTGAGGAACACGAACAACGCCTCGGGCATCGACTGCCGCACCTGCCGCGCGCCCTGCAGGTCGATCTCCAGCATCGCCGGGTGACCGCTGGCCAGTGCGAGCTCGACCGGACCGCGTGGCGTGCCATAACGGTTGAGTCCATGGACGACGGCCGACTCGAGCAGGTCGCCGCGCTCGGCCAGCGCGTCGAAGTCCTCGTCGGAGATGAACCAGTAGTGGACGCCGTTCTCCTCACCCGGTCGCGGCTTGCGCGTGGTCACGGAGACGGAGATCCAGACCTCGGGGTGGTGGCGGCGCACCTCGGCGGCCACGGTGCCCTTGCCGACGGCGGTCGGGCCGGCGAGCACGATCAGTCGTGACGGGCTGGTCAAGACGGCTCTTGCGGGCCGAACTCGCGCTCGAGCGCCGCGACCTGCTTGATGCCGAGCCCCCGGACGCGACGGCTCTCGGCGATGCTCAGCCGCTCCATCGTCTGCTTGGCGCGGACCTTGCCCAGGCCGGGCATCGACTGCAACAGCTCGACGACACGCATCTTGCCGATGACGTCGTTCTCACGTCCTTCGCGCAGGACGTCGACGATCGAGGCGCCGGAGTTCTTGAGGCGGTTCTTCACCTCGGCACGCTCTCGGCGGGAGGCCGCAGCCTTGTCGAGGGCGGCCTGGCGCTGCTCGGGCGTGAGGGGGGGCAAGGCCACGAAATCGGTTCCTAGTCACTCGGGCTGGACGTGCGCGCCAATCTAGTCACCGTGCTGCTCGGCAGGCAATCGGCACCCGGTCCGTCTCATCAGGTCGGGGGACCTACTGGCTCAGCGGTGTCTTGCACACGTCGAGGGCCTGCTGCTCGATCCCAGCCATCGCCGCGACCGTCGCCTCGTCGCCCAGATCCCGCGCCGCGCCCTGGATGGCCGCACGTTCGGCGGCCGGCAGCGAGTCCAGCGTCGTCTTCTTGTCGTACGTCGACGGGTCGACGCCCGCCTCGTCGAGGGCCGTCTCCAGGGCCTCGATGCGGCCGATCACCTGGTTCCATTCGTCGCGAAGATCACGTGGCGCGTCGTCTCGCAGGTCGCCGTACGGACCGAGGATCTCGAAGATCGCGCCCGGCTCGGTGCTGGCCGCGAGGTCGCTGAGCTCCACCTGGTGCTCCGAGACGGTCTCGCAGTAGTCGCTGGTGCCGTCGCCGCCGCAGGCGGTCAGGAGGGCCGCTGCCACGCCGAGCGCGACGGCGATCCTCATGCGTCGCCCAAGGCCGCGACGGCATCGTTGCCGCGCAGGGCCGCGTCGCGCAGCGCTCCGACGTCGGGACCGGCCGCGAGGACCTCGCGCGACGAGCTCGGCAACACGTTGCGGACGGCAGCCCCGAAGATCCGCTTGAGGTCGGCGACCGTGCCGCCCTGGGCGCCGAAGCCGGGGGCCAGCACCGGACCGTTGAAGTCGAGCTGCTCGTCGCTGCGCCCGATAGTGGCGCCGATGACGGCACCGAAGTCACCGAGCGGGCTGGCGTCGGCGTTGAGCCGGGCCAGGTGGGCGAGCACACCCCCGGCGACAGTGCCGTCGGACGTGCGGGCGTGCTGCACCTCGGGACCCTCCTTGTTGGAGGTCAGGGCGAGCACGAAGACCCCGGCATCGAAGCGGCGCGCGGTCTCGATCATCGGGTCGATCGAGCCGAAGCCGAGGAAGGGGCTGGCGGTGATCGCATCGGAGGCGAGCGGCGACGCGGGATCGAGGTAGGCGTCGGCGTACGCCTGGCTGGTGGAGCCGATGTCGCCACGCTTGACGTCGAGCAGCACCAGGGCGCCGGCGGCACGCGACTCGGCGATCACCCGCTCGAGAACGGCGACACCGCGGGAGCCGAAGCGCTCGTAGAACGCGCTCTGGGGCTTCACGACACTGACGTGGGGCGCGACGGCCTCGACGACGGTGAGCGCGAACTTCTCCAGCCCGGCCACGTCGTCGCCCAGGCCCCACTCGAGCAGGAGTGCGGAGTGCGGGTCGATACCGACGCAGAACCTCCCGCGGGTGTTCATCGCGTCGTGCAGTCGTGCGCCGAAGGTCATGCTGTGTCCTCTGCAGTCAGGGCCGCGCGCACCCGCGCAACCGTGGTCGGATCATGCAACAGGGCGGTGCCGATCTGCACGGCACTCGCCCCCAGGTCCAGGAAGCGGCGGGCATCGGCGACGGTGCTGACGCCGCCGCCCCCGATCACCGCGACGTCGGGGAGCTCGGTCAGGACCGTGGCGACGCACCGCAGCGCGATCGGGCCGATGGCCGGGCCGGTGAGGCCGCCCGGGCGCCCGTCGGGCATGGCGGCCGGCACCGCGTTGCCGATCACGACGGCGGTGGCGCCCGCATCCACCACCCCGCGGGCACCCTCGACGATGCGGGACAGGTCGGGCCGCAGCTTGGCCAGCACCGGCAGGTCGCCGGGGAACTCCCGGCGGACCGCGGCCACGACACTGGCCGCGTGGTAGGGCTCGCGGACGTCGAAGAGGCCCTCGCCCGCCTGGTCGGGTGCACCGATGTTGATCTCGAGCCCCGCGACGCCGGGCGCGCGACTCAGGCGGCGCGCGAGGTCGGCGTACTCCCCCATCGACGAGCCGGCTATCGAGACGAAGACGCGCACGCCCGCCCGGACCAGCCACGGCAGCTCGGTGGCCAGGAAGTGCTCCAGCCCGGGGTTCTGCAGTCCGATCGCGTTGACCAGGCCGCTGGGCGTCTCCACGATCCGGGGCGACGGACCGCCGGCGCGGGGGTCGAGGGTGATCGAGCGGGTGACGAAGTCCAGGCCGACGAGATCGGCGTACGCCGCCAGCTCGCGACCCGTGCCCCCGCAGCCGCTCGCGACCATCACCGGCCCGGGCAGGGTGCTCACGACAGCGCCTCCCAGTGCACCCGGTCGCCGCGGAAGACCGGGCCATCGGTGCAGGCACGGACGAGCCGGGAGGCGCCGTCCTCGGCGATCACCGGGACCGGGCAGCCCTGGCAGAGCCCGGTGCCGCACGGCATCGGGGTCTCGAGCGCGACCTGGCTCCAGGCGCCGCGTTGCTCGGCGGCCGACGCGACGGCGCGCAACATCTCCCGCGGGCCGACGGCATAGACGACGTCGGCGTCGGCGCGTTCGAGGATCCCTGCGATCTGGGTGGGTACGGCGCCGCGGACCCCGACGGAGCCGTCGCCGGTGATCACGGTGACGGCGCGAGCGGACCGCCGCGCCTCGAGGGCCGAGAGGAGCCTGGCCTCGTCGGGCGCGGAGACCACGAGGTTGACCGCGCAGCCGCGCTCACGCAGTCGCTCGGCGAGCGGGAACAGCGGTGCCGCGCCGTGGCCGTCGCCCACGAGCACGCAGGCGACCGGCTCACGGGGCAGCGCGAACGGCCGCCCGAGCGGGCCGGTGATCTCCAGCCGCGCTCCGACCGGGCGCTCGGCTAGCCAGGTGCTGCCGGTCCCGGTGGCGCTGACGACGATGTCGAGGGTCGGCCCGAAGGCGCCGGACTCCTTCACGCGGTGGATCCAGAGCGCCCGGCGCGCGAGCCGGCCGTCCTGGACGCTGACGGCCACGAAGTTGCCGGCCCGGAAGCGGTGCGGGATACCGGGGGCGGTGATCGTGAGGTGTCGGTAGGCACCCGCCTTCTTCGTCGCCAGCACTTCGCCGGTGACGTGGAGGGGGCCGCGATCCTCAGCCAAGCGCGCCCACGATCGACCGGGGCCAGAGCGGCCCCTCGTAGATGAACGCGGTGTAGCCCTGCAGCAGGTTCGCGCCGGCCGCGAGCCGTTCGCGGGCGTCCTCGGGCGTGGTGATGCCGCCGACCCCGATCAGGGTCAGGTCGTCGCCCACGCGACCGCGCAGCGCGCGCATCACCTCGTTGGCGCGGGCCGTCAGCGGGCGTCCGGAGAGGCCGCCGGCGCCGATCGCCTCGACCTTGGCGGCGTCAGTGCTCAGGCCGTCGCGGCTGATCGTGGTGTTGGTGGCGATGATCCCGTCGAGGCCGAGGGCCACGGCGAGGTCGGCCACGGCGAGCACGTCGTCGTCGCTGAGGTCGGGCGCGATCTTGACGAGCAGCGGCACGCGGTCGTCGGTGTGCCGGTCGGCTTCGGTGCGGACAGCGGACAGCAGGGGTTCGAGCTTCTCGACGGCCTGCAGGTCGCGGAGTCCCGGGGTGTTGGGCGAGCTGACGTTGACGACGAGGTAGTCGGCGTACGGCGAGAGCATGCGGGTGCTCTTCTCGTAGTCGGCAATGGCGTCCTCCTCGGCCACGACCTTGGTCTTGCCGATGTTGACTCCGAGGACCGGTCCGGGGCGGCGGCCGCGGGCCCTCAGCCGGGCCGCAACGACCTCGGCACCGTCGTTGTTGAAGCCCATCCGGTTGATCACCGCGCCGTCGGCGGGCAGCCGGAACAGCCGCTTGGGCGGGTTGCCGGGCTGGGGCTCGCCGGTGACCGTGCCGATCTCGACGTGGCCGAAGCCGAGGCCGCCGAGGGCGTCGATGCCGACGGCGTTCTTGTCGAACCCGGCCGCCAGTCCGAGCGGATGCGCGAACGTGAGTCCCATCGCGGTCACCGGTGAGGCGCGCGGTCGTGGCAACCGGGTGGTGACGGGCGCGCCGAGCCGGATCGCCGCGAACGCCGCGTGGTGCGCGTGCTCGGGATCGGTCCGGCTCAGCACGTGGTCGAAGAGCAGACGGTAGGGCCCGCCCATCAGCACTCCCTCACTTGCGGGCGTTCCATTCCTGCAGGCTGCGTACGCCGATGTCGCCGGCCGCCAGCGCCTCGATGCCCTGCACCGCGGCGCCCAGGCCCTGAACCGTCGTGATGCACGGGATGTTGGCCCCGACCGCGGCGGTGCGGATCTCGTAGCCGTCGACGCGCGCGGACCCGCCGGTGGAGTAGGGCGTGTTGATCACCAGGTCGATGTCGCCGTCACGGATCAGCTGGACGGTGGTCTTCTCACCGTCGGGGCCTTCGCCCTCGTGGTGCTTGCGGACCGTCGTGACCTGGACGCCGTTGCGGCGCAGGACTCCGGCCGTGCCGGCGGTGGCGAGGATCTCGAAGCCGCGGTCGGCGAGCACCTTGATCGGGAAGATCATGTTGCGCTTGTCGCGGTTGGCGACCGACACGAAGACACGACCGCTCGTGGGCAGCGAGCCGTAGGAGGCCGTCTGCGCCTTCGCGAACGCGGTGCCGAAGTCGGCGTCGAAGCCCATCACCTCACCGGTCGACTTCATCTCCGGTCCGAGCAGGGTGTCGACGTTGCTGCCGTCAGCGGCCTTGAACCGGTTGAAGGGCATCACCGCCTCCTTGACCGCGATCGGCGCGTCCTCGGGCAGGTCTCCCCCGTCACGCTCGGGCAGCAGGCCCATGGCACGCAGATCGGCGATGGACTCGCCGAGCATCACCCGGGCGGCCGCCTTGGCGAGCGGGGTACCCGTCGCCTTGGACACGAACGGCACCGTGCGCGAGGCCCGCGGGTTGGCCTCGAGGACGTAGAGCACGTCGGAGCCGAGCGCGAACTGGATGTTCAGCAGCCCCAACACGCCGACCCCGCGGGCGATCGCCTCGGTCGCCGTCCGGATGCGCATGATCTCGGCCGCGCCGAGGGTGATCGGCGGCAGCGCGCACGAGGAGTCGCCGGAGTGGATGCCGGCCTCCTCGATGTGCTCCATCACGCCGCCGAGGAAGAGCTCCTCGCCGTCGAAGATGGCGTCGACGTCGATCTCGACCGCGTCGTCGATGAAGCGGTCGACCAGCACGGGCCGGTCCGGCCCGATCTCGGTGGCGCTCTCGATGTAGGACTTCAGCCGGTCGTCGTCGTAGACGATCTCCATGCCGCGACCGCCCAGGACGTAGGACGGGCGGACCAGCACCGGATAGCCGATGCTGTCGGTGATGCGCTTCGCTTCGGCGTACGACGTCGCCATCCCGTGCTTCGGCGCCGGCAGCCCCGCTTCGGCGAGCACGCGGCCGAACGCGCCGCGCTCCTCGGCGAGGTCGATCGCCTCCGGCTGGGTGCCGACGATCTTCACGCCGGCGTCGGCGAGACCCTGAGCGAGGCCGAGCGGCGTCTGGCCGCCGAGCTGGCACACGACGCCCGCGATCGGGCCGGCGAGCGTCTCGGCGTGCACGATCTCGAGGACGTCCTCCAGCGTGAGCGGCTCGAAGTAGAGCCGGTCGGAGGTGTCGTAGTCGGTCGAGACGGTCTCGGGGTTGCAGTTGACCATGATCGTCTCGTAGCCGGCCTCGCTGAGCGCCATGCTCGCGTGCACGCAGGAGTAGTCGAACTCGATGCCCTGGCCGATCCGGTTGGGCCCGGAGCCGAGGATGATGACGGCTTCCTTGCCCTCGGCGCGCGGACGGACCTCGGTCTCCTCGTCGTAGGACGAGTAGTGGTACGGCGTCTGGGCGGCGAACTCCGCGGCGCACGTGTCGACGGTCTTGTAGACGGGTCGCAGGCCGAGCGCCTGCCGCACCCCGCGCACGACGTCCTCGCGCATGCCGCGGATCGCGGCGATCTGCGCATCGGAGAAGCCGTGCCGCTTGGCCGTGCGCAGCGTGTCGTGGTCGAGCTCGTCGGCCGCCGCGATGTCGTCGGCGACCTCCTTGATCAGGAACAGCTGGTCGACGAACCACGGGTCGATCTTGGTGGCGTCGAAGACCTCCTCGGCCGTGGCACCGGCGCGGATGGAGTCCATCACGGTGCGCAGGCGGCCGTCGGTGGGGATCGCTGACTTGGCGAGGAGCTCGGCCCTGTCGCCGACCGGCGACGCGAAGTCGAAGATCGCGCCCTTGCTCTCCAAAGAGCGGAGGGCCTTCTGCAGCGCTTCGGTGAAGTTGCGACCGATCGACATCGCCTCGCCGACGCTCTTCATGTGCGTGGTCAGGGTGGTGTCGGCACCGACGAACTTCTCGAACGCGAACCGCGGCACCTTGACCACGACGTAGTCGACGGCTGGTTCAAATGCGGCCGGGGTCGATCCACCGTCTTCTCGAGCGGTGATGTCGTTGCGGATCTCGTCGAGGGTGTAGCCGATGGCCACCTTCGCGGCGATCTTGGCGATCGGGAAGCCGGTCGCCTTCGAGGCCAGTGCGCTCGAGCGGGACACCCGCGGGTTCATCTCGATGACGATCAGGCGACCGTCCTCGGGGTTCACGGCGTACTGGATGTTGCAGCCACCGGTGTCGACTCCGACGCTGCGGATGATGCCGATCGCCATGTCGCGCATCGCTTGGTACTCGCGGTCCGTCAGCGTCAACGCCGGCGCCACCGTGATCGAGTCGCCGGTGTGCACGCCCATAGGGTCGAGGTTCTCGATCGAGCAGATGATCACCACGTTGTCCGCGGTGTCGCGCATGACCTCGAGCTCGTACTCCTTCCAGCCGATGATCGACTCCTCGAGGAGCACCTCGCTGGTCGGGGACGCGTCGAGCCCGCCGCCGCCGATGCGAATCAGGTCGGCCTCGTTGTAGGCCATCCCGGAGCCGGTGCCGCCCATGGTGAAGGACGGACGGACCACCATCGGGTAGCCGAGCTCCTTGGCGCCCTCGAGCAGGTCGGCCTGGTTGTGGCAGATGAAGCTGCGGGCGCTCTCGCCGCCGAGCTCGGCCACGATCTTCTTGAAGATCTCGCGGTTCTCGCCGCGGTCGATCGCCTCGATGCTGGCGCCGATCAGCTCGACGCCGTACTTCTCGAGCACGCCCGCCTTGTCCAAGTCGATCGCGCAGTTGAGCGCCGTCTGGCCGCCGAGGGTCGCGAGCAGCGCATCCGGGCGCTCCTTGGCGATCACCATCTCGACGTACTCGGGGGTGATCGGCTCGACATAGGTCGCGTCGGCGAACTCCGGGTCGGTCATGATCGTG
>JBDSPC010000102.1:0-4716 GCA_039914485.1 Nocardioides sp. | reverse complement strand
TCCCGCCACGACGCGCGCGCTGATGGCCGACGCGCTCGATCTCCAGCACCGTCTCCCCCGCACCTGGGCCGTCGTCGCTGCGGGCAAGTGCGAGCCCTGGGTGGCGCGCAAGGTTGCGGTCATCTCGCGTGGCGTCTTGCTCGATGCCATCGGCATCGTCGACCGCGCCGTCGCGCGGGCGATCACCGGCCACGCACCGTCGACCGTGCTCGAGATCGCCCGGGCCAAGGTGATCGAGGCCGACCCCGAGACCCACGCCGCCGAGCGCGAGCGGTCACGTCACGAGCGCTACGTCTCGCTCTCGCGCGCCGACGAGTTCGGCTACCGGTGCATCATCGCCCGAGTCACCGCGGGCGACGCCGTTCTGGTCGACGCGGTGGTCGACCGGGTCGCCGACATCCTCGCCCTCACCCACGGGCACGACCACAACCACGACGAGCTCCGCTCGATGGCGATGGGCTGGCTCGCTCGTCCGGTCGACCTGCTCAAGCTGCTGCTCGAGCACACGGAGCCTTCCTCGGATGCCGATTCGGACGAGCAGCCGGCCTGGGCACCCGACCACATGCGCGACACCGTCGAGCGGCTCTGCTCGCTCACCTCCAGGAATCTCGCGATGCTCCGCGGTCGCGGCCAGCTGTTCGTCCACCTCAGCGACGCGGCCCTGCGCTCCGGTCGCGGTGTCGCACGGATCGAAGGCGTCGGCCCCATTGACGTGGCCCAACTCGCCGAGGTCTTCGGCCACTGCGACGTCACGATCACCCCGGTCCTGGATCTGTCGGACCGCCCTCGCTCCGATGCCTACGAGCACCCCGAGGTCCTCAAGGACCACGTGTGGACCCTCACCGGCGGCGATGTCTTCCCCTTCTCGCCCCGCACGGCGACCCGGGCCAGTGTCGACTTCGACCACACGGCGCCCTACGACCCGAAAGGGCCACCCGGCCAGACCGGCGCCCACAACTCGGGTCCACTCCGGCGTCGACATCACCGATGGAAGACCCATGGCGGCTATCGCTGCCGAGTCGCCGGCCCCGGCCGCCACCTCTGGCAGACGCCGAACAATCTGACCTACCTCGTCGACCCGTCCGGCACGAGGCGACTCAGCGATGACGACGCCGAGGTCATGCTCAGCGCGCCAGAAGGTGTGGAGATCTACCTGAGTGACGTGGCGTTGTCGGTCGAGGGCTATTCGGGCTAGTCCTCGGTCAGGGTCGTGGTCGGCAGCCAGTCGGCACCGAGGAGCTGGGCCAGGTCGGCGAGGCCGGTGGTGTCGCTCCCCACCGTGTCGGAGGCCGCGGCGATCCGCTCCACCATCACCTTGCCGACCTGCTCCTCGACCGTGCCCTCGGCGTAGGCGATGTGCCACGGCGAGACCTGGTGGTCGCGGTGGGTGCGGCCGGTCACCTGCCGTCCGGCGATCCCCGAGAAGCGGGCCTGGTGGAAGACACCGACCCGTGGCTCGGTGCTCGCCTGGCGGCCGTCAGCGAGGGTCTCGCCGGCGTGCAGGCTGATCGAGGCGACTGTGGTGAAGACGCAGACCTTCGCCTGCCCGGTCTGGAACCTGAGCCGCTCGGCCTCGGGATCGAACCGGTCGCGACCGTAGATCGTGGCGACCTCGATGCCGGAATCACGCAGCCGATCGGCGATCGGATCGGCGGCCGTCCCGACGAACTCGACCGAGCACGCCACCTGTCGCTCGGCCTCCACCTGCTGGGCGATCCAGGCGACCGTCGAGTCGACCCGGATCAACCCGGCCTTCTGCCGGAAACGCAGCAGCGCGGCCCGACCCTTCGCGACACTGCGCCCGCGTCTCGCGAGGTCCATCTCGCGGCAGAACTCCCCCCATTCCGCCTCGTACGCCATCCGTTCCGCCGGCGTGAGCGCCACCGGCATGCCGGAGATCGGCACCGGACCCCACGGCGCCGCGCGGTGCAGCATCGCCGGCGGCCGCTCCTCGTCGAGCCAGCCGCGCACCATCTTCAGGTCCGCCGCGCGCCGCGCCGGATCGGTGGTCCACGCTGCGCCGTACCGTCCCTGCTCCACCCCGACGCCCTGGCGCTCGAGCGCGGCGGCGAACGCGGCTCCGGGGTGCGTGGCCGTGGTCCACTCCTTCATCGACTCGCCGAGCACCTGCGCGTAGGCCGGAGCAAGGTAGGGCAGCTCGAGCGGCGTGTGGCCTGGCGTCGCCGTCGTCGCGATGACGAACGGCGCCTTGTCGTGCGGCTTGGCGTGGCCGGAGATGCGCGCCCAGAGCTTCCACCGCTTCGTCGTCGTACGGCGAAGGGCGTGCGCCTCGTCCGCGATGATCACATCCCACGTGTGATCCTTGACCTTCTCCAGCCGGTCCCACGTGATCACGACCCATTCGAGACCGCCATCGCCCAGCGCCGTGATCGTGCGGCACCAGTGCCCGATCGTGATCGCGGCCGGCCGGTCCGCCACCACGAGCACCCGCTGCGCACCGCGGAGGTCGCCCACCGCCGTGGCGCCGAGGACCGCGGAGATCGTCTTGCCCACGCCGGGCTCGTCGGCCAGCAGGAACTGACGTCCGCCCGCCTCGGCGCGTGCTGCGATCGCGTCGGCCGCTTCGAACTGGATCCTCCGGGGCTCGAGCTCGTCGGTCGGCTCGGGGCTGGGCGTCGGGTGGTCCGGATTGAGGGTGTTCTCGATGAACCGGCCGAGCGTGTAGGGCCCCGGGGAGTACGGCGCGAGGTGTGCGGGCAGGGCGCGCCCGACGTACAAGTGGGTCTTGACGGCCGAGTGCCAGGCAGCGCCGTCGACCTGCGTCCCGTAGGGGACGTCGAGCACCCACAGCCGATCGCCCGGCCCGGCGGTCGGCAAGGGCCGCGGAGACGCGCTGCGTCGACGAGCACGGGTACGGCGAGGACTGGCCACCCACGGACGCTACCGAGGTCTCCCCCACGAACAGCGCTGGCTCGCCCGCCTCGGAGGAGGCAGTCCTAGGACGCCGAGGAGCTCGCGTGGTGTTCACGGTACGGCTGGTAGAGCCGGCTCAGGAACGCCTCGAGCTCTGAGGCGATTTCATCGTCCAGCGACGGGAACGAGAAGGTCGCCTTGCCAGTGCGCAGGGACCGGAACCTCGCTGAGGAGGCCGGGAGCGTCTCCGGCCAAGCGTCCACGGCGATCGCGTAGAGGCTGACCTTGTGTGCGCTCCGCTTCAATGCGGCGAAGTAGTCGTGACTGCCAGATCCGAGCTTCGACAGCGTCGAGGTCCGCCATCAGGCAAGTGTAGAAGTCCGAATCGCGGCGCAAAGACGCACCTTCACGACCGCCTGAGCCCGCAGGCATGAGAGTGCGGGTCGGCTCAGCGCCATGGCCCGCAGAGCCGACTGGCCACATCGCGGGGTAGGAGCCTCATGCCTGCTCATCGGTGTCCTCGCGGGGTGCGGGACAGCCCCCACAAGACGACGAAGGGCTGGTCTGCCGGCGCGTCGACGGAGGGCCAGCGTTCGATGTAGGCGGTCCGCACCGCCTCGTACAACGAAGAGCCGGGGCGAACCACCTCAGCCACCGCAGGGGTCCAACGGCGCTGCACCAGCACCTGCACCTCGCTCAAGTGACCCTCGATGTTGTGCCACCAATGCTTGGACTCCGGATGCCCGGGCATGACCACCAGCTGCTGGCCATGGCGCGCGTACATGACCGGCAGCTCGATGTGCCGGCCGGTCACGGCCCCGGTGAACGACAGCCCGAGAAGGGTGCGGCCGAGCACCAGGTCGCCAACGGAATGCAACAGCAGGAGCACGAGCAAGTCGTGGGGCTTTGCTCCGGAGAGCGCTGGCAGCAGCCAACCTGAGAGCCGGCCGAGGACGTAGCCGGCTGCCGCACCGGTTGGCGGGCCCATCAGGATGACCACGGCGCCCGGCCATTCAGGAGCCGGCAATGTCGCGCCGAGAAAGATCACAGCCATCGCCGGCGCCCAGGCGATGGCACTGATACCCATCCACCGCCACGGGTGGCTGACAAGGGGCCGCAGTACAGCGCCCTGGGCGGCGCCGAGAACAGCACCCATGGCCGCGCCCAGGACCGCGGCCCCGGGGAGGACCAGCCAGAGGCTTGGGGTGGCTGAAGATCCGTCGGTAGCGAACGCGCTCGGCGCGGAAGCGGCGGCCCAGCCGAGCCCCGCCACCAGGAGGGTGCCGAGGACCCAGAGTCGGCGCCGGGCTCCCAGGACGTTGCGCAGCACGTGCGATTGGAACCAGCCAAGGGCGAGACCCTCGACGAGCCCACCCGCAACCACGAGGGTCAAGCCCAGAAGATGGCCGCGGACCGAGTCATCCAGATGACGCGCGAGCACGGCTGCCGACGCGGCAGCTGTCATGCCCACTGTCTCAGCGAGCACGCAGGCGCCTGTCCATGCTCTTCTGGTGGGCCATGATGCGGTGGTCAGAGTCTGTGCCTGGAGCGACGTAGTCATGGAGATCTCCCGTCTTCTCTTTCAGGCTGGCCGCACCTCAGTCCTCAGTGGCAGATGCGTATGTCACCTGGTCAGGGACAAAGGACCATTGCGAGTAGGGCCGCAGCCCGCGCAGCGACGACCAGACCGGCGGACCATCTAGCGTCCTCCACCGCTCGTGGCCGGACTGCGTCGACTCGATGAGGGCACCCTCCGATCGCGTTTTGCACTGGGGCAGACGCGGTTGGTTTGGCCGCATCCGCTCATCGGTGCGGGTTCAGGCGGCTGTGTCAGTGTTAACC